>DASQDV010000501.1:0-4426 GCA_035633995.1 Pyrinomonadaceae bacterium
TACAAAAACTTGAACGACCGCCTGCGCGCCAACACCGTGCAGGAGAAACTGGCGAACCTGTGGCTGGACAAGTTGTTGAAAGACGCAGACGCCGGAGCGCGGTGAGCAAACTCTGGTAGAATGCGGGCAAGAGATTCGCAAGACGGAGGAGCAGAGATGAAGAGAGATGTTGAAGAACACCTGCTCAATCCACCGCACGGCAGCGCGGCGGCGGCGGCGCGCGACTTCGGCATCGCTCCGACTTTGCTGATTCAACGCTTAAAGCTCAGGCCGGAAGAGCGTCTGCGGCAGCTTCAGCAAGCAATGATTGAGATCGAAACCATGCGCGCGGGTCTCACGCGTTCATCGGAACGACAAGGCAACCTCTTTTCTTGCTCCATGCCCAAATCGAACGACAAAATTAGAGCAAATCCGGGTTGTCGAGTTTGCGGTTAGAGACATCCTCCGCAGTTCCATTGTCGCCCTCTGCGGGAGTGGGCGGGACGTTTTGCGTGCCGGGCGTGCGCGGGCGCGTCTCGCCGAGATTGGTGTCGGGGTTCTGGAACATCTCCTGCTGATCCTGGTTAAAGGTTTCGGCCTGTTCGTCTTTCTCTTGCATCCTCATCCCTCCTGTTTGAATTGCGTGGATTGAACATAAAACTTATTCGTGTTTCTGCTCGGCGCGTGCGGCGACGAGGCGGCGGTAGGCTTCATCGCGCGTGAAGCCGAGTTCGCGCGCGGCTCGCTTGAGGGCGGCGCGGGGGTCGAGTCCTTCGCCTTCAAACGCGGCGACGAGCGCGGCGATGTTCGGCGTGTGCTCCGCGCTTCCGGCGGCTTCGGCGATGGTGTGGCGGTCTATGACGAGCACCATCTCGCCGCGCGCCGCGCCCGCGCCGGAGAAGCGTGCGATGAGGTCTGTCAGACGCCCGCGCGCGATCTCTTCGTGGAGTTTGGTGAGTTCGCGCGCGACCGCCGCTTCGCGTTCGCCTAAGATTTCGCGCGCGTCCGCGAGCGCGTCGGCGATGCGGTGCGGCGCTTCGTAGAAGATGAGCGTGGCGTCGAGCGTGCGCAAAGAGGCAAGCCGCAGGCGGCGCGCGTGCGTGCGCGTAGGGAGAAAACCCGCGAAGTAAAATTCGTCGGTCGGGAGTCCGGAAGCGACGAGCGCGGCGACGAAGGCCGTCGCGCCGGGCACGGGAACGACGCGGATGCCCTGCTCGGCGCAGGCACGCACGAGACGATAGCCGGGGTCGTTGACGGCGGGCGTGCCCGCGTCCGAGACGAGCGCGATGCTTGCGCCTTCGGCAAGGCGCGCCGTGAGTTCGACGCTGCGCTCGCGTTCGTTGTGCTCGTGGTAGCTGACGGTTTTGGCGGCGATACCGAAATGGTTCAGGAGCGTGCGCGTGTGGCGTGTGTCTTCGCAGGCGATGATGTCAACTTCGCCGAGCACGCGCAGCGCGCGGTGTGTGATGTCTTCGAGATTACCGATGGGCGTGGCGACGAGATAGAGCGTGCCTGCGTCGGCGGCGTCGGCGATGCGTTCTGACATGCGCCGTATTGTAAGGCAAAAGGTGAAAGTGAGAAGGCAAAAGTGAAAAGGGCAAAAAAGGTATAAGTGAAAAGGCAGAAAGCGGAGGCCGGACGACAGTTCGCCGTCCGGCCTCCGCTTTTATATCTAACCGCTTGTTCCCCCTTGCTCGTTACCCAACGTGCAACGGTTACGGGCGACCGTTGATGATGTTCGGCAGGCGACGCCACCAGTTGTCGTCGTTACGCCCGTTGCGGTCGCGGTTGCGGTTGTCGCGCGGGTCGTAGCCGCCGCCTCTGTAATAGCCGTCGTCGTTGCCGTTGTAACCGAGGCCGTAGGCGTTGGCGATGGTGCGCAAGTCCTGTTTGATCTCGCGCCAGTCGGCGTAGGTGCGCGAGTCAACGCGCAGGCGCGAGAGCATGCGCTCGGTGTTGTTGGCCGACTGCAAGAGATACTGCGCTTCCTGATAACCACGATTGCGGTCGTTGCCGTTGTTGCCGACGCGGCTGCGGAAGCGGTCTGCGGCCTGCCGGAACTCTTTCACTTCGTTGTTGATGCGATCTTCGCGGCGCGTGCCGTTCACGCGGCTGTTGTCGAGAAGGCGATCCACGTCGCGTTCGAGATTGCGCGCGTTGTCTTTGACGCGCTCGGCCACGTCGCGCAGGTAGCGCGTGTCGTACCTGCCGTTATTGCGCCCGTAGTAACCGTCGTCGCGGCGGTCGCGGCGATAGTCGCGGTCGCGGTCGCGATTCCACTGCGCGGAGGCGAGGGTGGGCAGGCAGAAGGCGACGAGGATGGCCGAGATAATTGTCAAAATAGTCGTGCGTCGGTTAATCATGTGCGAACTCCTTAACGTGCTGAAACTTGCGGCGTCTGAAAGCACGTGCCACGCGCGGGGCGATTGATAAGCGGCGGACTCGTCTGTTACAGCCGCGCCCGTCCGTTCGTCGAATGACGAGGGCGGGACGGCAAACAACATGGCAAGCCTTATGCCAGCGCGGGGCTGCCTTAGCGCGGCGACGTTTAAGTTGGTGAAACTTGAAGAATTATGCGGGAGTGAGGGGGGCGAGCGAGTTTGCGCGCGTCGTATTGTTCCAAAACGTGCAGACTGTAGCGCATATGGTTTGCGCTTGCCTTGAGCGAGATCAATTAAGCAACTTCGAGACATGCCAGCGCACGCGCGCCTCTTCGAGCGCGGAGCGCGTGCCCGTCGCCGCATCGAGTACAAACCAGCGCGGCGGCGCGGCGGCATCCTGCACGAGCAGGAGTTCGTCGTCGTCGCGGCGTGTGCCGAAGTGAGAGATGCGCGCCGAGGCGAGGCCGCCGCCACGCACGATGCCGTCGCGCGGCGCGCGCGGCCAACCGGCTTCGATGGTTAAGACGCGCACGCCCGCCGTGAGCGTCAAACGGCGTCCGACCATCGTTGAGTTGCCGACGCGGAAACGGTGCGCCTCCGTGTGCGCGAGTTCCACGCTCGCGCCCGCGCGGTTGGCTTCGCCCGCGTGCGCGGTGAAGGCGGTGATGAGCCATTCGATGCCGACGTTGCGCGCCACGTCGTTCAAGGCGCGCAGGGCGAGATAGTCCGCCACGTCGCTGCGCCCGCTCGCGTGCGCCCGCTCTTCGGCCTCGGCCAGACGCCGCGCCCATTCCGCCTCAAGTTCGCTCAACTCGGAAATCGCTCCAAAGATTTTGCCGCCCGTCCGTATCCGACCTTCATCCGGCTTGTGCCGTGATGTTATCATGCCCGCACGCTCGAAAGTTAATTTACACGCAAAGTCATAAACTCCCGACTCGTCCGCACAGAGGCTCTCGAATGACACAGCAGCACGCCCGCTCGACACGTCCCGGCACGCGTTTGATTCTTTCGCTCCTGCTCGCCTTCGTCCCGCTCGGAGGGAGCGCAGGCGTGCAAACAACCCCGCGCGCCGCGAGACGCACGACGACAACAACAACACAGTCGCCCTCGCCCGTTGCGCTCACGCCTGCGAGGCCGCGTCTCGTGCTCGTCATCGTCGTTGACCAGTTTCGCGCGGACTATCTCGAACGCTTTGGCGATCTCTTCGCGGCGACGGGCGGCCTCCGGCGTCTGTTGACGGACGGCGCGCAATGGACGAACGCCAACTACGATCACATGCCGACTTACACCGCGCCCGGACATGCCACCATCATGACCGGCGCGTGGCCTGCCGAAACCGGCATCGTCGCCAACGATTGGTATGAGCGCGAGACGGGTTGCGTCGTCTCGAACGCGTCCGACCCCGAAGACAAGTACACGAAGGAGTGCCGCCCCGACAGGTCGCGCTGGCAACTCTTCGGCGGCGGCGAGGGCGAGCGTGCTTCCAGCCCGCGCCGTCTGATCGCTTCCACGCTCGGCGACGAGATTCGGCTCGTCACGAATGGTCGCTCGAAAGTGATCGGCATCTCCTCGAAAGATCGCGGGGCGACGCTGCCCGCCGGTCGGCACGCCAACGCGGCTTACTGGTTCAGTTCCTTCACGGGCAACATGGTCACAAGCAACTACTACTTTAACGAATTGCCCGCGTGGGTTCGACGCTACAACGAAGCGCGCCCGGCGGATAAATATTGCGGGATGGAATGGACGCGCCTGCTCAAGGACACGGGCGAGTATGAGCGTCGAGCCGGAGCGGACGCGCCCGTTTGGGAAAACATCGGCACCGTGAGAGACACAAACACTTTCCCGCACAAGGTCGCAGGCAGCCCGAACGCGGCGAACCGCGATTGTTGGAGCGTGCTCGACTATTCGCCTTACTCGAACGACCTGCTCGTCGGCTTCGCGCAGGCGGCGATTGAGAACGAAAATCTGGGGCGCGACGCGGATACGGACGTGCTCTCCGTCAGTTTCTCCGCGAACGACTACGTCGGCCACCGCTTCGGGCCGTACAGCCACGAGGCGATGGACAT
>DASQDV010000502.1:0-6195 GCA_035633995.1 Pyrinomonadaceae bacterium
GACTTCGTCCGGCGGAGCCCAGACGCGGCTCACCAACCACCCGGCTTGGGACCTGGACCCCACTTGGTCGCCCGACGGCTCGCTGATAGCTTTCACGAGGCACCCTAACAGCACGACCACCGTCATCTGGAGCATCGCCTCCGATGGCAGTTCGCCGACCCAGCTCACGACGGGTTTCGGCCAGCACCCCTCCTTCTCTAAGGATCAGGGCGAGACCGTCCGCACCTTCCGCGCCTCACTCAACATCCTCGGCGATGGCTTCGTCGAGGCCACCGACGACGCCACCTTCCTCGCCATCCGCGAGGCCCAGCCCGTCGGCATGCGCGGCACCGCCATCTTCGTCCCCATCCTCGAATCGCCCGGCTGCGACCCGCGGGTGCCCGCCACCTGCGAGCACCGCCTCGGCCGCTTCAGCTGGAAGTACTCGGTCGCCAGCCTGCTCTCATTCTCGGCCGGCGCCTACAGGTTGGAGCAGGGCATCACGAGTCCGCTGCAACCCAACGAGGACACCTCGCTCGGGCGCTCTGTTTCCCTCTTTGACCTCGTCCCCGGCCTCGAAGACACGGGAGGGGCGCAGGGCTTCGGCGAGGACGTCGAAGCCTTCGCCCGCTTCATGCGCTCGACCAAGGCGCCGCCCCGCGACCGCCAGCTCGTCCCCGACGACGCGACCGACCCCGGCTCGCAGCTCTTCGATCAGATCAACTGCTCGGTCTGCCACGTGCGCTCGATCACCACCACGTCGAACCCCTCGATGTCCTTCAACGGCGGCACGTTCGTCGTCGGGACGGCGCTCGCCAACAAGACCTACCACCCGTTCGGAGACTTCCTGCTCCACGACATCGGCACCGGAGACGGCATCGTCGAGACCAACGGTGAGGTGACCCGCAACAAGGTGCGGACGGCCCCCCTGTGGGGACTGCGCACCAGGGAGCGGCTGATGCACGATGGGGGTTCCAGCAGCCCGCCGACCAACAGCGGCGCGCAGTCGTTCACGCTCACAGAGGCGATCATGCGCCACGGCGGGCAGGCGGCGTCGAGTCGGGCGGCCTTCGAGGCACTGACACCGATGCAGAAGGCGCAACTCTTCAAGTTCCTCAAGTCCCTCTGACGGAGGAGTCCCGCGACCGGGTAGTGGTTCAGTTTGAAATAAAAGCACTCGTAAATGTTCGCTCAGAATTTCAAACTGAACCGCTACCCACGGTCGCGGGCGCGTGCGTGACGGTGCTCAAGGCGTGGTTCGACGAGAATGCCCTGATCCCGAACCCGGTGGTGCCGACTGCCGACGGCACGTCGCTGGTGCCTTACACGGGGGCGGACGCCAACCGCCTGACGGTGGGCGGTGAGTTGAACAAGGTGGCCGCGAACATCGCCATCGGGCGCAACATGGCGGGCGTGCATTGGCGCAGCGACTACTTCGACTCCGTCAGGCTCGGCGAGCGCGTTGCCACCTGCATCCTGTTCAACCAGCGGAAGGACTACAACGAGGATTGGTTCTGGACGTTCACGAGCTTCGACGGGGAGACGGTCAAAATCTCGAAGCACGGCATCACCAGAAGAGATCGTGACGCACAGCCCTGCAAGGATAGGGACAAGGACGTTCTGTGACGCAACCGTCGGCTCAATGAGAAAGCGCCGCCCATTCGCGGGCGGTGCTTTCTTTTGTCAATTCAATTTAGCAAATTTAAGGGCGGCGGTTTGGTGTATCTAGAGGCGCCGAGGCTATAAACTCATATAAAAGTCGCCACCTCTTCGAATGATTTTTTCCCTATCTCCGGCACGACAGCGTCTTCCGCAGGATAGCCGACCACTAGTAATAGAAAAGGTTTCTCATTGTCCGGCCTGCGCAAGACCCTATTTAAAAACCCCATCGGGCTCGGCGTATGAGTTAACGACGCTAATCCGGCATTATGGACGTAAAACAAATTCACCTATAGATCGTTATAGTTTCCTAATAATTCCTGATTACCTTCTCAAAGAGAGATTTAAGGCTACAGGAGAGGCATTATTAACACGGGTGGAACAACACCAGAGCAGTCGGAAATAACGCTGCCGGAGCGCGAGGAATGGTTTAATGCCTTGTGTGATCATTCTCCTGTGGGCATCTTCCTGTCCGACATCGAAGGCCGCTGCCTTTACGCTAACGCGCGTTTCAGGTCGAACTGTGGATTTTCCTCGGAAAAGGATTTGAGCGCAGAATGGGGGCGCTTTGTTCACCCGGAAGATCGCGCGGAGGTCTTTGCGGATTGGTCTGTTTATGCGCACGCAGGTCGAGAATACTCCAGAGAGTTACGCTTCCAATCAGCGCCCGGAATCATCCGTTGGGTTCACATCCGCACCGCCCCGGTGTTCTCGGAAGAGAACCGACTGATCGGCCACTCGGGGACGGCGGAAGACATCACGGCAAGGAAAGATACGGAACAGTCGTTACGGGAAAGCGAAAGCAGATACCGGACGCTGATGGAGCAGGCTTCCGACGGTATCCACACTTATGACTTTGAAGGAAATTTCATTGATGCCAATACGAAGCTCTGCGAGATACTCGGTTACACGAGGGAAGAACTGCTGCGGCTCAACGTTAGGGATTTGATTCCCGCCCAAGACCTCGAAGCAGCCCCGCTTCGCTTCGAAAGCTTACGGGCGGGCGAGACTGTGGTCAGCGAGCGGGTGGTGCGGTGCAAAGACGGCACGCTGCTCCCGGTGGAGATTAGCGGAAAGATGCTCCCCGACGGAGCGTTGCAAGCCATCATCCGCGACATCACAAAACGCAAGCAGTCCGAAGAAGCCATCCGCTTTCAGTCGCACCTGCTGGATACGGTCGAGCAGGCCGTCATCGCGACGGATTTAAGCGGGACAATCGTTTACTGGAACCGCTTCGCCGAAAAGCTCTATGGATGGCCTGCCGTTGAAATGATCGGGCGCAATATCATTGAGGTCACTCCGTCGCAGGCCGCGCAGGAGCAGGCTTTTGAAATCATGTCGCTCTTGCAAGGGGGACAAAGCTGGTCGGGCGAGTTCATAGTTCAACGTCGGGACGGCACAGCCTTTCGCGCGTTCATTACCGACACGCCGATTTACAACGACGAGGGAAGGATGTTCGGCATCGTCGGCGTCTCCAGCGACATCACCGAACGCCAGCGCGCGGAAGAAGCATTGCGCGAGTCCGAAGAGCGTTACCGCGCCATCGTCGAGCAGGCGATGGTGGGCGTGGCGCACGCCGGTTTAAACGGCAACTTCACCATCGTCAATCAAAAATACTGCGACATCACAGGCTACTCGGCAGCCGAACTGCTCAAAATGCGCATTCAGGACATCACATACCCGGACGACTTGCCGCTCAATATCAAATTACACGAGCGAATGGTTGCCGAAGGCATACCCTATGAAATCGAAAAGCGTTACATAACTCAGGACAATTCCGTGATCTGGGTCAACCTCGGCGTGTCCGCTATCCGCGACCGTGAAGGTAAAACGCAATCGTCCGTCGCGGTGGTGCTCGACATCACCGAGCGCAAGCGCGCAGAAGAGGCTTTGCGCGAGAGCGAGGAAAGGTTGCGAGCCATGTTTGAAGCCTCGCGCGACGGAATCCTTGTCGAAGACGATGAACGAATCGTTTACGTCAATACCTCCTACACACGCCTGTTCGGCTATGACGCCCCGGAAGAGTTGATCGGCCAGCATGTCTCCACCGTCATCTCTCCGGCAGACGTAGAACGCATGTTGAAATTCGGCAGCAGTCGCGGGCGGGGGGTATCGGTCGTCTCAGCTTACGAATTTAAAGGAAAGCGTAAGGACGGAACTCTCGTTGATGTCGAAGCGTCCGTCGCAACTTCAACTGTTGCGGGACGCGTCTACATCACGACCATGATTCGCGACATCACCGAGCGCAAGCAAGCGGAAGAGGCGCTCCAACAAGCACACGATCAATTGGAGAGAAGGGTTGCCGAGCGCACGGCAGAGTTGGCCGAGATCAACGAATCTCTGCAAGTGGAGATTAACGAGCGCACGCGCACGGCAGAGAGGCTGCGCGAAAACGAGCAGCGGTTGAAGATCGCCGTCCAGACCGGCAAACTCGGTGCGTGGGAGTTAGACTTTGCGACGGGCACGCTCACTTGTTCAGACATCTGCAAAGCGCATTTCGGTCTTCCGCCCGAAGCCGAATTCTCCTATGACACACTCTTTGCAGCCGTTCACCCGGAAGACCAAGCGCGCGTCGGTGGGGCTGTGGAACAGGCGTTAGAAAAATACACGGATTACGAAGGTGAGTATCGCAATTTGTGGCCCGACGGCAGCGCGCACTGGATCGTTACGCGCGGGCGGGGCATCTACGGGCCGGACGGCCAGCCTACCCTGATGGTCGGAGTGACGCTGGACATCACGGAGCGCAAGCAGTCGGAAGAAGCCCGCCGCCGGTTGTTGCGGCAACTCGTCACCGCGCAGGAGGATGAACGCCGCCGCATCTCCCGCGAACTGCACGACCAGATGGGGCAACATATCGTCGCAATTGTGTTGCTGGTCAACTCTCTGAAAGACTTCGCTGAGTCGGAGCCGACGGCTATTTCCAGATTCGCACAGTTAGAGGATGTCGCTCACCAGCTCTCGCTGCAAGTTAATACTCTCGCCTGGAAACTCAGGCCGACGGAGTTGGACGACTTAGGTTTACACGCCGCACTCGGAAATTATGTCGGGAAATGGTCAAAGCGTTATCAAGTGCCGGTTGACTTTCACAGCATGAGCCTGACCGACCAGCGCCTCACGTCGGAGCTCGAAACTGCCATTTACCGAATCGTTCTAGAGGCGCTCAACAACATCATCAAACACGCTCGCGCAACTAATGTCAGTCTCATTCTGGAGCGGCGGGGTAAACACGTGTTCGTTATTATCGAAGACGACGGGTGCGGTTTCGATGTCGAAAGTTTATCGGCGGCTTCTGCCGGACAGCGCAGGATGGGTTTGCTGGGGATGGAGGAACGCAGCGCCCTCGTCGGAGGCACGCTCAACATCGAATCCACGCCCGGCGCGGGAACGACCATTTTCGTGCGTATTCCTCTGGCGCTTGATGAGGATGGGGGGAAATCGTTTTGAGCAAACTGCGTGTTTTCCTGGCCGACGACCACGCGATCATCCGGGAAGGGTTGAAGTCTCTGATAGAAGCTCAACCTGACATGAGTGTCGTAGGCGAGACGGACAACGGCAGGACGGCTTGGCGGGAGGCCAAAGCTCTCCAACCGGATGTGGTCGTGATGGACATCTCCATGCCCGAATTGAACGGAGCCAAAGCGACGGAGTTGCTGAAGCGCGACTGCCCGCAAACTAAGGTGTTGGCGCTCACCGTCCACAACGATCAAGGCTACCTGCACCAGTTGCTCAAAGCGGGGGCGTCCGGTTACGTGCTCAAGCGGGCAGCCCCGCACGAATTGATTCGCGCCATTCGCGCCGTCGCCGCGGGAGAAACATACCTCGACCCGACGATTGTGAACGACGTAGTAGGCAGTTACGTTCGTAAGCAATCCGCCAGAGAGGGGCAGCCGCACGGAGAATTAAGTGAGCGCGAAGCGGAGGTCTTGCGCCTCATCGCCCTCGGCTACTCCAACAAGGAGATCGCCTCCCGCCTCGACATCAGCGTCAGGACTGTGGAGACGTACAAGGCACGCTTAATGGAAAAGCTCAATTTCCACAGTCGCGCCGAAATCGTGCGCTACGCCCTGCTTCAGGGATGGCTGGATGAGTCGTAAAAACACATTCGAGGTCACACCAGTTCGGCCTTTACCCATGCTGGAAACCGTCTCGCGCCGTCCGTAAATTCCCTGACAAGATTGCACCTTCCTGCGGACATCAAAGGGAAGCCGCCCCGTTTTATACTTCCCCGACCCCCGAATTTTTAACTTAGGTTCGCACTCCCAATATCACTCTCGTCCGTCATTGGAACAATGACGTGCCGGGAAATTCAAAGTCATAACGAAAAGTTCAGGCTAAAGGTAGTTATCAAATGAAGAAATATTTATTGACCATGTTGTTGATGCTTGGGATGCCGTTCACCTCATCAGGTCAAGAGCAATCACGGAAGCCAAAGGCGGAACCCACTGGGCAGAAGGCGCGAAAGCAGCCGTTGAGAGGTGCCAAGAATGATGAACCGACCACAAAAGTTAAACTCAAGCAACCGAAGCGTGTGAGCACACAGGCTTTTATTGACCTTTT
>DASQDV010000503.1:0-4286 GCA_035633995.1 Pyrinomonadaceae bacterium
AGCGAGTTGCGCCAGCGAAAACGCCGCCGCCTCGTCTCGCTGACGGGCTTCTTCCAATCAAAAGACGGTTCGGGCGAGCCGTCTGAGTTAGACCCGGCAGACCGGCGGCCTTTGCAGGACGTTGCGCTGGTGGACGACGAACGCCGCGCGGCGGTCGCACGCGCGATTGCGACGCTGCCGGAGAAATATCGCGCGCCGCTCGTCCTGCGCGACATCGAAGAACGCAGCTACGAGGAGATCGGGCGCATCCTTGAAATGAGCGAGGGCACGGTGAAATCGCGCATCAGCCGCGCCCGGACATTTTTGCGCGACAAGTTGCAGGACTATTTATAGTCGCATTTTATAGCAGTGCCGGGTGGTGTAAAAAATGAATTGTCAGAAGTGCAAAATCGAGATTGAGGAGCGAAACCTGCGGCGCGAGCGCCTGAGCGGCGCGGCAGAGGCGCACGCCGAGACGTGCGCCGTTTGCCGCACGTTCCGCGAAGAGAGGCTCGCGCTCTCCGGTCTGATCGGCGGGCTGGAGAGAGTTTCCGCCCCCGCCGATTTCGACTTTCGTGTGCGCGCGCGCATGGCCGCCGAACTCAGCGCCCGCCGCGCTCCGCGCCCGCGCCTGTTCATCTTCACGCCCGCCGCGCTCTCGTGGCCGCTGGCCGCGTGTCTCGCGCTCGTTGTCTCCGCCGCGCTCTATTTTCAACCGCCGCCACCCGACGCCGTAACGCAGACGCCGCAGGCAAGCACCGCGTCGCCCCTGCCTCCCACGGCAGCGACTTCTACAGCCGCGACTTCTACAGCCGCAGAAACGACTTCTATAAATGAGCATGTCACCGGACAACAACCGGAACTGTCAGACACACGGCAGGGCGACGGCGGCGCGACGCCGTTGAAGAATCAGGTTGTTCGTCGTCAGCGGCGCACTTTGCCGGAGCGCACCGGCGGTGGCGAAGTGCGTGGAACGAGGCTTGAGACGGCGCAGGCGCAAATTGGGGAATCCACTACCGCGAGCCTGTTGGGTTCGACCGTGAGATTCGACGCGACCGCTGCCGCCGCCGCGCGCAGAGGCGAGGGCGCGTTGATTCCCGTGCAACTCGGCGCGCAGGAGCGACCGTTGAAAGTTTTGCTCCGCGACAGGAGCGGCGAGGCGCGCACGATCTCGGTTGACTCAGTCTCTTTCGGCTCGCGCGATGTTATCGAACGCCCCGCGACGTTTGCCAAAGCGTCGCTGCCGTCGAATCAAGGTGTGTGGTAGTAGTGCTTAAAATTTTGAGACAACGAGGCAGCGAATTACTCGCCCCGCGCGGCGCGGCGGGACGCATGCGCGTGGGTGTCGCTCTGTTCGCGTTCTGCGCGTTCGGTGCGCACGCTGCTCTTGTCGTCAGCGCGCAGGAGACGAGGCCGCCGCGCCGCGCGCCCCTTCCGGTCGCCGCAACTCCGGCGAAACCGCCTGCGAGGGCACAGGCTAAAATTCCGGCGGACACGCCGCCCGTGATCGCCGTCGTCCATCGCATGAGCGGTTGGAAATTACGCACGCTGCTGACGCCCGCCGACGCGACTGCCGCTTCCGCCTTCGACGAAAATTTCGTCCGCACCAACATCGTCGCCGGTTTCATCATGTCCGACGGTCGTTCGGTCGTCGCGCGTCTGCCGCAGGCCGAAGCCGAGATGCTGAACCTCTCGACCGCCTTTCGCGCTCCCGGGTTGCTTAACGCGACCGGCGGCGACGCCGAATTGCTGCTCGTGCGCCCGGACGGCGCGCAGTTCCGCGCGCGCTTCATCGGATTCGACGCCAGCACCGGCCTCTCGCTCCTTGAGTCGGACAAATTGTTGTTCGCTCCCGCCTCGGAAGCCGCACACGTTCAGCCTGTCGTAGGCCAGCGCGTGCGCGTGATCGCGCCTGTGCGTGCGGCGCTTCCTGTCGCTGCGCCGACAGTGCCGCCAGCGCCGTCAGCGCCGCCGGTGTCGCCGTCGGCGACGGCACCACGACCGGAAGGCGCGCCCGTCGGCGAAGAAGGCGTCATCTACATGAACATGGATGAGGAGGCGGGGCATTTGCGCGAGGTGAAGCGTTCGCCGTCGGGCAAGGCGTTGGAGATGACTGTGGAAGTTGAAGGCGTCTCGCCCGAATGGGCGGGCGGCGTCGCCTTGAGCGAGACTGGAATGCTCGTCGGTATCGTCGAGGAGAGCGACGCGCGCCGGACGCGTTTGATGTCGGCTGAGACGGTGCGCAGCGCGGCGCGGCGCGTCAGTGCGCGGCGTGCCAGCGTGCCGCAACCCTGGCTCGGCGCGCGCGGCGATGCGCTCGGCGTCGCGCCGCTCGAACAGTTGCTCGCGCGCGGTTGGCCGCTCGACGAGGCGCGCCTGCTCGTGAGCCAGCAGCGCGGCGTGCTCTTGACCTCGGTTGCGCCCGGCACGCCCGCGGCGCGCGCGGGTCTGCGCCCCGGCGATGTCGTCTCGCGCATCGGGCGGCACGACGTGCGCAGCGTCGAAGACATGTCTTCGGTGATCAAGGAACTCGGCGGCAACACGCTCGCCAACTTCAAGGTGCTTCGCGCGCAGAGTGCGCCGCTCAACCTGCCCGTGCGTCTCAGCGAATCGCCGAGTCCGGGTCTGGACACGGCGCGGGCGGAACTGCGCGCCGCGCAGGCCGACCTTCGCATGAAACAATTCGACCTGCGCACCATGTCGGAAAATGTGCGCCGCTTCGAGACGGCCTTGCGCCAATTTGAAATCGAGGGCAAACGTCTTGCGGGTGGTCAGCCGCCGGATGCCGCGCGGCTCAGGTTACAGGAGGAGTTGGAGCGCGTGCGGGCGCAACACCGGCAGGCATTGGAGCAGTCGCAGAAGATTTCCGCCGACTTCGAACTCGTGCGCGCGCGCGTGGCCGAAGCCGAGGCGCGTTACCGCGCGGCGAGCGAGGCTTATAACGGGCTGGCCGTTAAGCCGCTCCTGACGTTCGGGCTGGAAGCCATGCGGTTTTCACCAACGGCGGCGGCGAATGTGATGAGGGGCGCGAATCAGAAGAACGGGCTGCTCGTCATGTCCGTGCGTCCGGGCAGCGTCGCCGCGCAAAGCAAAATTCAGCCGGGCGACATCATCGAGTCGATCAACGGTCAATTCTTGTCCGACACGGGCTGGAACTTCCCCGCCGATTTCGACACAGACCTCTCGCTCGGCATCCTTCGCGCGGGCGAGAAATTTTCCTTCAACCTGTCACGCCAGAACAGCCCGCAGTAGCGCGGTCGAAATTAAAACGGAGAAAGGCGAAAGAGGAGACGGGAGGCTCAGCCGGCTTCCCGCTTTCTTTCGCCTTTTACCTTTGCCTTCCCGATTGTGATACTCTAGCGGCACACTCGTTCTTGATTTACAAATCGCTTTCGCAAAAGTTTCCCACGGGAGCGGCATGCTACACGAAGCTGTTGAGCACTATCACCAGTTGCTGGCGGATAATGATCTGGCCGAGGCGTCGCGCAAGATGCTCGACGAGGGCCTGGAACGCGCCAAATTGATCTTCGGGGGGCGTCGCCTGTCGCCCTACCTGCGCCCGCACTTCGTCACCGAAACCGACTTCGCGCGCATCGAGCGCATCTGTGAAGTGGTCTGGGGCGCGATCCAGAAGGTGAAGGATGCGGCGGTCGGCAACGACGAATTGCTGGACGAACTCGGCATCACGGAGTTGGAACGCGACCTCGTCGCCATAGACCCCGGTTATGCGGCCGTCTCGCCGACTGCGCGCCTCGATTCGTTTCTGACCGACGACGCCTATAGCTTCGTCGAACTCAACGGCGAAAGCCCCGCCGGAATCGCTTACGTTGACGCCGCCTACACGATCTTCTCCGAGTTGCCCGTGATGAAACGCTTCGGCGAGCGTTACAACGTGCGACCGCTCTACGGACGCCAGTTCATGCTCGAAGTGCTGTTGCGCGCCTACACGGAATACCTGGGGCGCGAGCCGGAGCGCAAACCGCTCATCGCCATCGTCGATTTGAAAGATTTGCCGACGCAAAAAGAGTTCGAGTTGTTTCAGGAATACTTCGCGGGCGAGGGCTACAGGGCAATCGTCTGCTCACCGCAGGAATTGGAGTTCAGCGGCGGTCGGCTGCGCTCCGGCGCGGACGAAATCGACATCGTCTACAAGCGCCTGCTCGTCAACGAGTACATCCCGATCATGTCGGAGTTTCCCGCGCTCCTCGACGCCTACCGCGCGGGCGCGATCTGCATGGTCAACAGTTTTCGCTCGAAGTTGATTCACAAGAAAGCGCTCTTCGCCGTGCTCACCAACGAACGCTACG
>DASQDV010000504.1:0-6916 GCA_035633995.1 Pyrinomonadaceae bacterium
AGCAGGACGAGCAGGGGCGGGCGGCTATGCGCTCCCTCTTGAACGACTTCGACCCGAATAATCTCGTCCTCTCGCTTAACGAGATTCACCTCCTCACCTTGATCATCAACACGTGCGATGGCGTCGAGCCGTTCGTCCGCAGGATGGTGACGCTATCGGATAATTTGAAGGACGGGCGCGACGATGCAGTCGCGCGGCTCGCGCGCGACTGCACAGACCACACGTTGATGGAACTACTCGCGCCGATGTCGCAGGCCGTCAGGGAGGGGCGCATCGTCGCAGTTCGGAATACAGCCTTCTTCGCCGCGAGTTTTGCTTACCAGAACAGCTTTGATTACGTCCACGAGTTGCTGAGGTATCTCGACAGATTCAAGCGCCGCCCTCCGACACGGCACACGGGCGGCAGTTTGCGCCATGCTTGACAGCCAGCGTGCGGCTCACCTAGTCTTCCCTCTTAGTAAATTCATAAACTTCATACGATTCCTGCCAAAGTGATTTTCACCGGGCACGCAAAAATTTTCTTATGGTTAAAGAAGAACTGACAGAATTAATTCGAGAGCGGCGCGCGCACGTCGGCGTGATCGGGCTGGGCTACGTGGGCTTGCCGCTCTCGGTCGAGTTCGCGCACAAGGGGTTTCAGGCGACGGGCTTTGAGGTGGACGAGGAGAAGGCGGCGCGGCTCAACCGGGGCGAGTCCTACATCGGCGACGTGCGCACCTCGCTCGTCAAAGAGTTGGTTGACGCTAGAACCTTGCGCGCGACGACCGATTTCTCCGAACTCTCGAAATGCGACTGCGTCATCATCTGCGTCCCGACGCCGCTCAGAAAAACCAAAGAGCCGGACATCTCTTACATCCTTGCGGCAGCCGCCGAGATTCAGAAAAACCTGCGGCGCGGCCAACTCATCATCCTCGAATCCACCACCTATCCGGGCACGACCGACGAAGTGCTCCTGCCGATGCTCGAAGAGCGCGGCCTGCGGCTCGACACGGATTTCCTCCTTGCCTTCTCGCCCGAACGGGTCGATCCGGGCAACCCGCAGTTCCAGACGCACAACATCCCGAAAGTCGTCGGCGGCTCGACGGACGACTCCACCGAAGTGGCCGCCGCGCTCTACGGCCAGATCGTGAATAACGTGCATCCGGTCTCTTCGGCGCGGGTGGCCGAAGCGGCGAAACTTCTGGAGAACACATTTCGCGCCGTCAACATCGGCATGGCGAACGAGATGGCGCGGCTCTGTTACGCGCTCGGCATAGACACCTGGGAAGTGATCCGCGCGGCGGCGACGAAGCCTTTCGGCTTCATGCCTTTCTATCCCGGCCCCGGCATCGGCGGCCACTGCATCCCGCTCGACCCGCATTACCTTTCCTGGAAAGCGCGCCAGCACGGCTTCGATTCGCGCTTCATCGGGCTGGCCGAAGAAGTCAACTCGCGCATGCCCGACCACGTCGTCACGCTCATCGCCGACGGCTTGAACGACGAACGCAAGGCGCTCAAAGGTTCGCGCGTGCTCCTGCTCGGCGCAGCCTACAAGAAGGACATCAACGACGTGCGCGAGAGCCCCGCGCTCTCCATCATCGACCGCCTGCGCGCGAAGGGCGCGGATGTGAGTTATCACGACGAGTACATCCCCGAAATTCGCTTCGACGACGCCCACACCGAGGCGAGCGGCGAACCGCTGCAATCCATCGCGCTCACGGACGACGAACTCAAGGCGGCCGATTGCATCGTCATCGTCACGGATCACTCGACGGTTGACTACCGCCGCGTCTGCACGCTCGCCAAGCTTATCGTTGACACGCGCAACGCCCTCGGCGGCGACCTGCGCCGCGATAGCTCCGCCCGCATCATTCGTTTATAAAGAAAGGCAGATGAACAATGGCAGTCAGAGGCGTTCAATTTGTGACTGATAGTGACGGGCGACGAACCGCCGTGCTGTTAGACCTCAAAGAGTGGGGCGAACTCTGGGAAGACATCTACGACAACATGCTTGCCGACGAGCGCGCGGGCGACAGCGGCGGCAGCATGCCGCTCGAAGAATTTGAAGCTGAATTGCGCGCCGAAGGTCTCTTGAATGAGTAGCAGCGCTTACGCGGTTTCTGTTGGACGCCCGGCGCAGAAAGATATTAAGGCTTTAGATCAAAGTGTAAGAGGGCGCGTTATTCAGGCACTTCGTTCGTTGGCAAACGACCCCGCCCGCCGGGCTGTCGTAAGCTTGTCGGGTCGTATAATCGCTGGCGCATTCGTGTCGGAGATTACCGCGTGATCTATACGGTAGATGATACAGGCCGTGTAGTGGAGATCGTTGCCGTGCGGCATCGCAGCAAGGCTTACGAATAGTGCTCAAAGTCATTAACGTCGTAGGCGCGCGGCCTAATTTTATGAAGGTCGCACCCGTCGTCGAGGCGATGCGGCGGCGCGCGACGGAGTTTGCGCCGCTCGTCGTGCACACGGGGCAGCACTACGATGCGCGGATGTCGGACGCCTTCTTCCGCGATCTCGAATTGCCGGAGCCGGACGCTTATCTCGGCGTCGGGTCGGGCACGCACGCGTCGCAGACCGCCGCCGTGATGCAACGCTTCGAGCCGTTCGTCCTCACAGAGCAGCCCGATTGGGTCGTCGTGGTCGGCGATGTCAACTCCACGCTCGCGTGCGCGCTCGTCTGCGCGAAGTTGAATGTCCGCGTCGCGCACGTCGAAGCGGGTCTGCGCAGCCGCGACCGCACGATGCCCGAAGAGATCAACCGTCTCGTTACAGATCAACTCTCCGACCTCCTGCTCACGCCTTCGCCCGACGCCGACGAAAACCTGGTAGCCGAAAACATCCCACGCGAGCGCATCCGCTTCGTCGGCAACGTGATGATCGATTCGCTCTACGCGCATTTGGAGCGTGCGAGCGCGTCGCGCGTGCGTGAAGAGTTGGGCGTGAAGGGGCGTGATTACGCGGTCGTGACGGTGCACCGCCCGTCGAACGTGGACGCGCGCGCGCCACTTGAGAGCATACTCGGTGCGCTCGAACAGATCGGCGAACGCCTCCCCGTCATCTTCCCCGCGCACCCGCGCACGCGCCGCAAGCTGGCCGAGTTCGGCTTAACGGCGCGCGTCGCAGCCCTCGCCCCGCGCGTGCAGTTAATCGAACCGCTCGGCTATCTCGATTTCCTGCGCCTGTTCAGCGGCGCGCGACTCGTCCTCACGGATTCGGGCGGCATACAGGAAGAGACCACCGCGCTCTCGATCCCCTGTCTTACCCTGCGCGAAAACACAGAGCGCCCCATCACCATCACGCACGGCACGAACCGGCTCGTCGGCACAGAAACAGAAACGATCACCGCCGCCGCCTTCGACGCGCTCGACCACCCGCCGGCCTCCCATCCCCCGCTCTGGGACGGTCAGGCCGCCGACCGGATACTCAACGCGCTCCTCGAACAACATTGGCAGCGATAGAAATTAGACCTTCAGAATTGCCGGCTCTTTATTGCTCATCTTATTGCTCATCATCAAGTCGCAGCACGAACTAACATGCCCAAAATCAGGCACCGAGATTCTCGATTATCAGTGTGTGCGTTTTCGCCAGAGTCCGGCTTAACTTCTCCCATATCCGAACCGGGTTCCCATCTTCGTCCGCCTCTTTGTAGCTCTCCACCTGCTTCATGTTTTCGTGAAGAAACTGAACGGCGCGTCCATATTCGACGTACCGGTAGTCGCTTTTCCCTCTGAGCACCGGAAACTGCTTTTTTACTTCTTCCAATCCGACTCCGCGATAGACGACAACCTTTATCTCGACATCATCGGGTAACTCGTGACCCTCATCCTTCCATTGATTCCAGGCGTTTCCAATCAACTCGTATGACATGCTTGGAGGGCCGAAGTCTGCATCCGACAAGACGAACGTGTGGCCGCACGGCGAGCAAACCTTCCGGGCGACAGGCACCATCGACGCATTTCGCGCGCGATACCACCCCGCACCAAGCGCAGACGCCACGCCGACAACACAGGCGAGAGCAACAATCGACAGGTAAATTCTTCTTCGTCGCAACGGGAAAGACTCCGCTAGCCGCCGAACGCGCGCCGACCGCAGGCCGCGCCCGCCGATAAACCTGCGACCTTCAAGCGATCAAAATTCTCACCGGTTTGTCTCGACCACGCGCGACGACGCCTGCGCTCCCGTCTCCGCCAATCCCAACTCGCGCACGGACGAGTTGACGATCTCCGCGACGACTTCGGGTGTGAAATGTTTTTCGACGTGGCGGTAGCCCTGTTCTGCCAGGCTCTCCCACAAATCCTTCTGCCCGTAGGCTCGAATCACGGCGGCGGCGAACGCTTCCGGTTCATCCGCGATCAAGGCTTCGATGCCGTCGGTCAGGCCGAAACCTTCCGCGCCGGTCGAGGTCGTGACGACGGGCAGACCGTAGGACAAAGACTCGCCGAGTTTGCCCTTGAGTCCTGCGCCGTAGCGCAGCGGCACGAGCATCAAACGACAACTTCGATAGAGCGGATCGACATCGGGCACGTAGCCGAGCACTTCAACGTCCGGCGCGGCGTAGGCCGCGACCTCCGGCGTCACGTTGTCGCCGACGACGTAGAGCCGCACGTCGGGCAACGCCTGTTTGACGAGCGGGAAGATGTCGCGCATCAGATGATGCACGGCGTCCGAGTTCGGGCGGTGCGCGAAATTTCCGATGAACAACAGGTGCGCGCGTTCGTCGAACGACTTGCCGCGCGAGTGGAGCGGGTGAATCGTCGGGATGACTTCGATCCGCACGCCGGGTGCTTCTCGCTCGACGGCCTTTTTGTCGTCGGTCGAAGTGCACCAGACGAGATCGCTTGCCTGCGCGAGGCGCAGTTCGATCTCTCGATATCTCTCGGCCTCCTCTGCCGTGCGCGCGTCGCCGGTGATGCGGTGCTCGCGTTCGAGCCGGACGAAAGCAGCGTCAACCGTGTCGAAGATGATCTTGAGCGACGGGCGTGCGCGGCGCAGGGGTTTCAGCAAGCCGTCGGCGACGAGCGGGCGGCTGAGGACGGCGGCGTAAAAGTTTCGCGTCCGTAGCAGGCGCGGGTATTCGACGAGGTGCGCCGTCTCGATGCCCTCTTTCCACAACAGCCGTTCGTACTCGACGCCGTGCGGGCGGTTGAGCGGCACGAACACGGGGCGGCTCCAACGGACGAGCGCCCGGAGGATGAACATCATGCGCGCGCTGCCCGCGTCGCGGTCGGGCGTCGGGATGCGTTCGTCGAAGACGATGATGCGCGGGGCGCGTTTGCGGTTCGAGGCTTCTTCGGTACGCAAACGGTCTTCGGGCAGATTCTCACGCTCCAACACCGCGCGCCATTTCTCCACGAACTTCGCGCGGTTGATCACCTGATAGCGCTTAAAGCCCGTCGTCGTATCGCCCCCGGCGGTCGCGCCCTCGTAATGAACGAGGCGCGACATCGGTTGATAGACGACCTTGTAGCCGAGCGAGCGCACGCCGAAACAGATGTCCACGTCTTCGTAATAGGCGGGGGCGTAGCGGCGGTCGAAGCCGCCGAGTTGCTCGAACAGGTCGCGCCGGACGAGGAGCGACGCGCCCGAACAATAGTCAACCTCGCGCGCGAAGTTATAGCGGCGGTCGTCGGCAGAGCCGCCCCAGCCGTAATGAAAGGCCGCGCCGTTTTGCCAGACGCCCGCGCCCGCTTCCTGAATCCTGCCGTCTTCGTACAGAAACATCGAGCCGACCGCGCCCACTCTCTCGTCGCCGTCGGCGGTGTCTGTCAGGTGCCGCAACCAGCCGGGCAGCACGACCGTGTCGTTGTTCAAAAAGACGAGATAACGCCCGCGCGCGCGCGCCGCACCCTGATTGCACGCATCAACGAAACCGCGATTCTCCTCGTTGTTGACGACGGTGATCGCGCCTTGAAAACGCGCGAGCAACTCAAGGGTCTCGTCCGTCGAAGCGTTGTTGACGACGATGACTTCCGTTTCGTCGAAATCAATTTCGCGCAGGAGCGAGCGCAAACATTGAAAGGTGAACTCTACTTTGTTGAAGACCGGGATGATGACGGACGCGGCGGGCGCCCGCGCGTTCTCGTTCGCGCTTTTCTCGGCGGCGCGCGCGCTGTCGAGTTTGCCGGAGAGAAAGAGAAAATCCTGCGCGCCCAAGTTAGGGGTTCGATACGGAGCGGCGGCGGGGATGACGGCGCGCGTGACGTTCCATGCGCGTTGCAGGTCAAGCCCGTGCTTGACGGCGAATGCGAGCAGGCGTTGGCCGGAGTTGAAGACGAGCGCGACGAGTCGCACGCACGCGCCGACCGCGCCGACGAGCAACCGCTTCAACAAGAGTTTCACGGAGAGCGGCAAATGTTGCTGAAGCCATTTCTTCATGCGTGGAAATTTTTTAAGCGCCCGGCGGCGGCGGGGCGGCGTGCCCGTCGCCCGCGTCGAAACGCGTCTTCCACTTAAAGAGCGGGCGCATGACGCCGGGGATGGGGCCGATGTAATCGCCGCGCGCCGAATCGCCCTGCTGGCTGTCAATCACCTGAAAGGCGACGACGTTGCGCGCCTGCGCGTGGAGCGTCGTCTGCGGGATGTGCGACATGACGGAGACGTGCGCGCGCAGCGTTCCTTCCGAGAGCATGTTGCCGGGTATGGAGATGACGCTGGTGTAGCGCCCCACACCGCGCTCCTTGCGCCGCCACTCTTCGCTCGTGTCGTGCGAACTGAAAGCGTGGACGCCCTCTTCGTTATGCAGTTCGACGTGCGGCGTGAGCACGTGGCCGCCTTCGAGCACGTCGTAAGTGATCTCGACGCAGACGGGACGGCGGATGTCGAAGACCGTCGCGCTCTCGCTGCGTTCGTTGAGCACGCGCACGCGCGCGAGCCGCACCGCGTCGTCGCCCGGCGCGTCCTCCCCGTTCGTCCATTCGCGCTCCGCAGAGAT
>DASQDV010000505.1:0-3751 GCA_035633995.1 Pyrinomonadaceae bacterium
CGCGCCGAGCCGACTTCGGCCACGCGGTTCGGATCAAACGCCTGACCGGAGCGCAGCCCGATGCGTTCTTCCGCCTGTCGCACGGCTGAACGCGCCTGCGCGGCCTGCGCCTGCAATTGCGTGAGACGCAAACGCGCGTCCGCATCGTCGAGACGTACGAGCACCGCGCCGCGCTGCACGTAGCTGCCGAGGTCTACGCCCACTGCTATGACGCGCCCGGCCACCGTCGGCGCAACATCGGTCTGTTCGTCTGCGGCGAGGCTGCCCGTCGCTTCCATGTAGCGGGGGAGTTCGCGCGTGATGGCGGCAGCGGTCGAAACCTGCACGACTTCGGGCGTCGCCTTCGCGGCGGCCTGCGCGTTATTCGCTTCGGCCTTCGATCTGCCGCACGCGCTCGCCAGCAGGCTCAAGGCCGCGAGCAACAGGGCGATTGCGGGGAGGGTGAATTTGTTTCCAGAGATCATGATGACTGCTTCTTCTCGATGGTCGAACTATTCTTTCAGCGGGCTTCTCGGCGCGCTTGCGCACATTCGCAAACTATCTCTTCTTTTTGCCGCGCGCAGGCGACGCGGCGTGCTTCGTTTTCTCGCCGCCGCCGCGCGGCGCGTGCGCGGCGGCTTGACCGGTGCTGATGCCTCTCAAAAGTATTTCCGTGAACTCTTCGGCGGCGCGCTCGTTCGGGATGTCGAGCAGGCGGCGCGGCGTGTCCCAGAGCAGGTTGTTGAGTGAGTGGTGGATGATCATGCCGAGGAAGGCGCGCACGACGATGGCCGGATCGACTTCGCGCATCGCGCCGTCGCGCTGGCGGTCGCGGATGTAGGAGCCGAGGAACTCGTACATGCGGCGCACGTTTTGATCCCAGAACATGTTGGCGAGTTCGTGGCCTTCGAGCGCGGAGTGGGTCAGGAGGCGCAGGAACTCCGTGTCGTGCTCGTGGTGGCGCATCATGGCGAGCGCGAGGCCGGAGAAGACGGCGCGGTCGTCCCTTAGCGCGAGCGCTTCGGGCACGATGTCGCAGGGGCGTTGAAAGTTGTCGGCGCAGGCTTTGTGATCGATGATGGCGCGGTAGAGTTCTTCCTTGTTGGCGAAGTGGCGGAAGACCATCGCCTCGGAAACCCCGGCGGCTTGCGCGATCTCTTTGGTCGTCGTGCCGCGAAAGCCGTGCTGCGAAAAGAGGCGCATCGCCACCCCTAAAATCTGTCGGCGGCGGTCTTCACCGGCCATGCGCCCGCCGCCCGTCGGCGTCGCCGTCGCCGCGCCCGCATCAACTGCTGCTGCTGCTGCTGTCGCGTCAACCGCGCCCTTCGCCTCTAACGTTCGGCTCATTCTTTTGCCGCCTTTCAACCCGCGAACTCTACTTGCAAGTAAGTACTTACTTACCAAAGTACGTGCGCGCTGTCAAGCGGGTTCGCGGTATTTTCCGGGTCGCCGAAATTCTCGCGCGCGCCTGTATTGTTCTAGACCTACGCGCTATAATGGCGCGTACCTTTTCACAACAAAGTTAACGCACGACCTCGCACCGGAAACCTCGCGGGACTTGTGTGTAAAGGCAGCTTTCGGCGTCGCCTTCGCCGTTCACGGCGGGTCGGCACGTTGTTTGCTCGCTTGACACCGGAAATGCACAGATTGAGCGGGCGTAATTATTCGCGCGCCGTCATTTAAGAGCAACTATCAACAGCTAAGGAGATAACTGACATGTCACAAAACTTCGGAAACAATGATCCGCAAAACAAGGGCGGCAACACGGGCACGACGGGCAGCGGCAACACCGGTACGACGGGCGCAACCGGCGGCGGCAGCACCGGCGGCAGCGGCCTCGCTGGCACGGGCAGAACCGACGAAGGCACGACGCGCGACACTTCGACCGGCGGCGGCACTGGTAGCGGCGGTGGCCTGACCACGACGGGCGGCGCGACCGGTAGCACTTCGACGGGCGCGGGCACGGCGACGGCGCGCGAAGGCATCGCGGGCACGGCGCAGGAGTACAGCCAGAAGATCGCCGACGCGGCCACGACCGCCAAGGACTACGTAAGCGACAAAATCTCCGTGGCGGGTGATAAGTTCAAGGACTTGCAGAACGTGGACTACCGGCAGGTGGCCGAAGACGCGAAGAACTACGCGCGCGAGAAGCCGGGGCAGGCGCTCCTGATTTCGGCGGCGGCCGGTTTCCTGATCGGCCTGCTCCTCAAGAGCAGCAACCGTCGTTAATCCGGTTTCAAGGTTCAAGTTTCAGGTTACAAATTAAAAGCACATTTCAGCCACAAACCTGAAACTTGAAACCTTCAATTTGAAACCTGAAAGAGCGAGGAGAGATGAGCAATGGCTGAATTAGAGAGGCGCGCGACGGCAACTGCGCCCGCCGCATCGGCGTCGGCGCAGAACGCGCAGGGATTGGACATCGAGGGCTTGCCCGCCATGCTTGGCCGGCTCGGCGACAACGTGATGACACTCGTTGACGCCAAGCTCGGGCTGGCGAAGGTTGAACTGAAAGAAGAGGCTGCGGCCTACGGCAGCAAGATCGCGATGATCGCAGTGGGCGGCGTGCTGGCCGCCATCGGGTTCGCGCTGTTGAACGTGGCGATTGCGTTCTTCATGGCGCGGCTCTTCTTTTATTCCTTCACCCCGCCGATCAGCTACGCGCTCGGCTTCGTCGTGACGGGCGTGCTCTACCTCGTCATCGGCGGCATCCTCGTCGTCATGATGAAGAATCGCCTGGCCGCGCTCAACCCCGCGCCGGAGAGAACTATCGAGGAACTCAGAAAGGATAAACAATGGCTGAAGAAAGAACTTTAGGCACCGCCCGCGCGCCTGAAACTGACGCCCCCGCCGACGACGAACTGACGAAGGCAGAACTTCAGCGTCGCATGGAAGAGGCGCGCGAATCAATCACGCAAACCGTCACGGAGATCAAGGACACAGTGGCAACTCAATACCAGAACGTCAGGGAATCAATTTCACAATCGCTCGACTGGCGCGAGCAGTATCGTCGTCGCCCCGTCGAGTTTTCGATTGCCGCGCTCGGCGTCGGCATCCTCGTCGGCTACGGCGTCGGCGGCGCATTCGGCGGCGACGACTCGGAGCTGCCCGAACGCTATTACGAGTCGGAAGGCGACGATTACGATCTGGATGAAAGCCACGTCCGCACGCCGTCCGAACGCGCCTTCGCCTCGCAGGCCATCCTCGGCGGCGCGTACGGCTCGACGGCTTACGCACAACCGCAGGCGCAGCCGCCGCCGCCGCCGCAAGCTGCGGCGCGCGCTTCTCAAACGCCGGCGGAAGACTACAGTGAGCCGCAATCGAGGCCGTCTTACAGCAGCGGCTACGAGGCATCGTCGGCGCTCGCCTCGTCCGAGCCGCAGAAGCCGGGCATCCTGGAGCGTTTCAAAGAGACGCCCGCTTACGACCGCTTGCAGGCCGAAGCCGCGACGCTCGGCAATCGCTTCGTCGAGGAGCTTTCCAAGACGGCGCAGGCCGTCGTGCTGCCCGCGCTGCTCGGCAAACTCAAAGACCTGATCGGCATAGACCTCTCGACGCAGCGCGAAGTTGCGCAGCGGAGCAAACTTGAACACCAGGCGGCCTCGGCCAGCGCGGCCACCGGCCAGGAGACGCAAAGCAGCAGCGGCTCGGCCTAGAAGGAGTCCGTCGCGTGGGCGCATCTCGGCGCGTGGCTCTCAATGGTGTTTAGAGTCCGATGCGGAGTTGAGTTGACGCACCGGACGAGCGGAGGTTAAGTGAGGACGGGCGAGCGGCG
>DASQDV010000506.1:0-15655 GCA_035633995.1 Pyrinomonadaceae bacterium
CACCCGCCGAGTCGCCTCCGAAGGCGACTCGGCGGGTGCGCGATTTTGCCGTTTGAAAGAGGCGCGGGCAGCTAGCGCGTGCCGCTGGCGCGCAGAATGAGTTCGGTTCCGCGACGGAGTTCGAGGTCGTCGCGTCCCTGCGCGTAGACGGAGCCTGCGCCCGCGCCCGCGCCGATGATCGCGCCGATGGCCGCGCCTTTGGTGCCGCCCGAAATTGCCCCGATGATCGCGCCGACGGCTGCGCCGATGGCCGCGCGCTCGGTCGTGCGCGATGTCCGGCTGTCGTCTTCCTGCACGCTCGCGCCGCCCTCGTTGTCCACGCGCACGTCTTCGCCGCCAACCGCGCGCACGCTCTCGATGACGGCGGCGAAATCCGCCGTGCGACCGTCGCGCAGTCGTATCGTTTCAAAGTTCAACATCATCTCGGAGCGACCGGAGACACGCCCGCCGCGCGTCATGCGCGAGACGGTGCCTTCGATGATCGCGCCCGCGAAGACCGACGGCTCGCGGACGGTTAAGGTGAAGCGGTCGCCCTCGCGCGAGTTGGAGGTGCTCAGATCGTCGTTGAGCGTGGCGACGAACTGCGTGTTGTTCCCGATGACGAAGCCCTCGTAGGCGGGCGGGCGGCGCTCAGGCTCGCGGCTTCTGATGACGGGCGGCGCGGGTCTTTGCTGCTGCGACTGTTGCCCGCGCGGCTGCTCGGTCGGCCCCGTCCGCCGTTCGCTTGGCTGATTGCGTGCGGCGGCGGTTGTGCGCGCGGCTTCCGGCTCGCCGTAGATGTTGAAACGCGCCACGCCGGAAATCTTGTTGTAGGTGCTTTGCACGACGACGGGCTGATCGAGTCGCTCGTCGCGGATGCGTCGCGTGACGCGCAGGCGCGTGCCGTTGTCTATGGAATCGAAATTGACGGAGAACTCGTCGTCGCGGTTGCCGGTCGAACTGATCATCAACTGGTCGCCGTAGAGCGCGGCGCGCGTCGTCACGGTATGGCCGTCTTCAGCCTGCTCGGTGCGCGTGCGCCCGTCGGCGTCGAAGGTGACGCGCGGCGCGCGCGTCGAGCCGATACTGATGTTCTGCCCGCGCCGCTCGATGGCGATCTGGTCGGGCGAAGTGAGCCGCGTGGTCAGGCTCTCGATAACGCGCTGTTGCTCTTCGGGCAGCAGAAAGGTGGTGGCGCGCTCGGCGGCCTCGCGCGGGTCGTCGCTGCGCGTGAAGTCGAGTCGGTAGAGGCCGGTCAGGCGCGCGTCCGCCGGCGTCGCTGCCGTGCGCGCCGTCGTCCGGCGCTGGGCGGCTGTCGTCGCCTGGCGCTGAGCAGTTGTCGTCTGGCGCGCGCCCGTCGTCGTGCGGCGCGGCGCGGGTCGTCTCTGTTGCCCTGAAACCGCCAACATGTTGACGCTCAGGAGCGCGAAGCAGAGCGCCCACGCGACTGTAAATCTGATTTTAGACACGTCCTCACCCCTCCACGTCTGCGGGAAATTTTCGTCCGGGTGTTATCGAATGCGGTCAGCGCAGGTGTAGGTTTTCATTACGCCGCGCGCCGCTTCCGGCAAGGGGAGACCCGGTTTCTTGAGGAAATAACCTCGATGTTTTACGGAAAACGAAATCGTGCACGTCCTTAATGCAAGCCGGAGGCCATGACATGCGGGACGAGTTTGGAGGGACTTGACCTGCGAGATGCGCCGCGCCGGGGCGGGAGCCGAGCGCGCGAACCGGGCGGCGCTCGCGTGAATCATGTAACCGCCGGGAACTTGCGTCCTCGATAACGCTCTCGCCTGGCGGAGACGGGCGGCGATGCCTTCGGGGAGAGGCTCGCCGCCCGTCTTTAGTTTGCCGCAGACGCGTGCTCTAGAAGACCTGTTTGACTTTTATGGTCGTCACTTCGGGCAGGATGGTGACGTTTGTGTACTGCGTGTTCGTCTTCTTCGTGAAACTCACTTCGATTGTCTGCGGCACTTGAATCACAAAGCCTTTGGGCGGGGTCACGGTCTTGCGCAGCAGGAGGATGCGCGGGTTGATGCCCTGCGGGACGGCCTCTTTGAGCGAGACTTTATAGCCGTGCGTCGGGAACGTGCATTTGCCCGTGACGCGCAGGCGCGACGGTAGCGGCGGCATGTTGTCCTGCACCGCCTGCCAGCCCATGCACTTGCCGGTGCTGGTCGCGGCTTGAGCACCGGCCTTCTTCGCCGTCGCCTTCTTCGTCGTTGCTTTCTTCGTCGCGCCGCCCTTCCTGGCCGCAGCGCCTTTCTTAGCAGTCCCGCCTTTCTTCGTGCTCTTCTTGGACGCAGCTTTCTTCGTAGCCATAAGATGAGAGTCTCCTTTGTCGTCGGTATGTGAAGCCGGGACGGGCGAGGACGAAACCGGCCACGAAACGCGGGTCAAACGCAGGCACGATACGGGCGCGGCGCGTGCTTGTCAACACAAAAGAGATCGCAGACCCGGACGAAGAAGAACCGCGCGCCTCTTACTCGACCGTGACGGACTTGGCGAGGTTGCGCGGTTGATCCACGTCGCAGCCGCGACGCACCGCGATGTGATAGGCCAGAAGTTGCAGCGGGATGACGGCGAGGATGGGCGATAACAGATCGCTCGACGCCGGAATCTCTATGACGTGATCGGAGACAGCCGCAGACATCTCGTCGCCCTCCGTCAGCACGGAGAGCACGACGCCTTCGCGCGCTTTGACTTCGACGATGTTCGAGTGCGTCTTCTCGTAACGAAGCTCGGAGGCGCGGTTGCCCTCCTCGCGCGTGTTGACGACGACGACGGGGAGGCGTTCGTCAATAAGCGCGTTCGGGCCGTGTTTCATCTCGCCCGCCGGGTAGCCTTCGGCGTGAATGTAGGAGATTTCTTTCAGCTTGAGCGCGCCTTCGAGCGCGACGGGGAAATTGATGCCGCGCCCGAGGTAGAGAAAATCGGTCGAGCGGTGAAGCTCGCGCGCGAGTTCTTCGAGCGAGTCGGATTCGCTGAGGAGATGTTCGATCTTGACGGGGAGTTCGGCCAACTCCTGCGCGTGATGCTTGGCCTCGTCCGCCGAGAGCGCGCCGCGCAACTGTCCGAAGTAAAGCCCGAAGAGGTAGAGTGCGATCATCTGCGCGGTGAAGGCTTTCGTCGAAGCGACGCCGATCTCCGGCCCGGCGTGCGTCAGGATCGTGCCATCGGCTTCGCGCGTGATCATCGAACCCTGCACGTTGCAGATCGAGAGAATTTTAGCGCCGCGCTCTTTCGCTTCGCGCAGGGCGGCGATGGTGTCGGCGGTTTCGCCCGATTGCGAAATGACGACGAGCAGAGTTTTTTCGTTGATGACCGGATCGCGGTAGCGAAACTCCGAGGCGTAGTCCACTTCGACGGGCACGCGCGCAAACTGTTCGAGCATGTATTTGCCCGCCAGCCCCGCGTGCCAGGAGGTGCCGCAGGCGGCGATCATCACGCGGTCGAAACTTTTAAACTCGGCCTCGGTGATGTTCATCTGGTCGAGATAGACGCGCCCCGTGTCGAGCGAGATGCGCCCCTGCACGGTGTCGCGCACGGCGCGCGGCTGCTCGTAAATCTCCTTGAGCATGAAATGCTTGAAGCCGCCCTTCTCCGCCATGATCGGGTCCCAGGTGATGCGCTGCTGATGCGGCTCACGCAGATCGCCCTCGAAATCCGTGACGCGCACGGCGTCGCGCGTCAGCACCGCGATCTCGCGTTCGCCTAAATAAAAGACATCGCGCGTGTGTTGCAGGATGGGCGGGATGTCGGAGGCGACGAAGTACTCGCCGTCGCCGAGTCCGATGACGACGGGCGGGCCTTGACGCACGGCGATGATCAAGTCCGGCTCGTCAACCGAGATGATCGAGAGCGCGAAGATGCCGCGCAGGTCGCGCACGGCGCGCTGCACGGCCACTTCCAACTTCTCTTCCTCGCGCAGGTATTCTTCGATCAAATGCGCGATAACTTCCGTGTCGGTTTCCGTGACGAAGCGGTGATCGGTCTGGCGCAGGCGTTCTTTGAGTTGAATATAATTTTCGATGATGCCGTTGTGGACGACGACGACGCGCCCCGTGCAATCGCGGTGCGGGTGCGCGTTCTCTTCCGTCGGGCGGCCGTGCGTCGCCCAGCGCGTGTGGCCGATGCCGTAAGTGCCGTCAAGCGGTTTCAGGCGAATCGCTTCTTCGAGATTGCGCAGTTTCCCTTCGGCGCGGCGGATGTCGAGCGTGTGCGCTTCGTCCACGACGGCGATTCCGGCCGAGTCGTAACCGCGATATTCGAGTTTGCGCAAACCGTCAATGATGACGGGCACGACCTGTTTGTTGCCGACGTATCCAACGATGCCACACATAACTTGCTTTCCTTTCGGGAAAGCAGCGACGCGAGACAATCGACAGGTGACGGGTTAAAAACAATCTCTCTGCTTTACCCCGTCGCCTCTCACTTGTCTCGCGTCGCTGCCGTTGTCGTTTCTTCCGAATTTTGTTCAGGCGTCTGTTCCGGCGCGCTTGGCTCGGATGATTCGCGGAGGTCTCGCTTGAATGCGGCGGGGACGCCCGCGACGAGCGTGTCGGGCGGCACGTCTTTCGTCACCACTGAACCCGCGCCCGTGACGGAGCGCGCGCCGATTGTGACGGGCGCGACGAGCATCGTGTCCGAACCGATCTTAACATCCTGTTCCACGGTGGTCGGGTGTTTGTTCTTGCCGTCGTAGTTGCAGGTGATGGTGCCCGCGCCGATGTTCGTGCGATCACCAATCGTCGCGTCGCCGAGATAGGTCAGGTGCATCGCTTTGGCACGGCGTCCGAGCCGCGACTTCTTCATCTCGACGAAGTTGCCCACCGCCGACTGTTCTTCGAGTTGCGAGTTCATGCGCAGGTGCGCGAAGGGGCCGATTGAACAGTTATCGCCGATGTCGGAGTCGACGATGACCGAGTGATCTTTGACCTGGACGCCGCTGCCGATGCGCGAATTACTGATGCGCGTGCCGGGGCGTATCTCGCAGCCTGCGCCGATCTGCGTGCGCCCTTCGATGTGGACGCCGGGGTAGATAACCGTGTCGTGGCCGACCTGCGCCTCCGAAGAGATGTATGTGTGCGACGGGTCAATGATGGTGACGCCGCTGTCGAGCATGAGGCGGCGCAGCGTGCGCACGCGCAGGAGGCGCTCAAACTCCGCGAGTTCGACGCGCGTGTTGATGCCGGAGACTTCGCGCGCGTCCGTGTGCGTGAAGATGCTCACGTCTTCGCCGTCGGCGCGCAGGATGCCGGGCACGTCCGTCAAATAATATTCGCCCTGCGCGTTGGCGGGCTGCACGCGCGCGAGCGCGTCAAAGAGCACGCGCGTTTCAAAGCAATAGATTCCGGCGTTGATCTCTTTGATTTGTCGTTCTTCGGGCGTGGCGTCCTTTTGTTCGACGATGCGTTCGAAGCGGCCGTCGGCGTCGCGGACGATGCGCCCGTAGCCGGTCGGGTCTTCGAGTTTGACTGTGAGGACGGAGCAGGCCGCGCCGCGCCCGCGATGCGTGCGGTGCTGGTGGACGAGCGCGCCGAGCGTTTCGTGGTGCATCAAGGGCACGTCGCCCGAGAGCACGAGGAGCGTCGAGCCGGCGGAGGCGAGCGCGTCGCGTGCGGACATCACGGCGTCGCCCGTGCCGCGCTGCTCGGTCTGCGTGACGAAGTTTGCGCCGCCTGCGCCGAGTTCACGCTCAACCGCCGCTTTCACTTCTTCCGCCTGATGCCCGACGACGATGTGTACGGGGCGGCCTTCTTTGACGAGCGCGGCGGCGGTGTGGCAGACGTGCGCGATGAGCGGGCGGCCTCCGAGTTGGTGCAGAACTTTGGCGGTGCGCGAATGCATACGCGTGCCGAGTCCGGCGGCGAGAATGAGCACGTCGAGCGGCGCGTTCGTCGCCGCCGCGCCGGGCGTTCCTCCGGCGGCGTTTGTGCCCGTCGCTGACGGCGTTTGTGTTCCCTGCGTGTTGGATGGGGGCTGCTGCTGTTTGTCCATTATGTTCTCAAGCGTTCAGGCGAGACTGTGAACGGGACGCGCGGCGGCGCTGGTCGTGGCGGCGCACGCCTGTTCGTAGCAGGCGACGATGACGCGCGACAGCTTCTCCGGGCTGTGTCGCACCTTCTCCCCTTCGTCGAGCAGGTCGGCGCGCACGATCTCCGCCTCGTGGCTGAACTCGTCTTCCAGTAGATGATCGCTCAAACCGATCTGCTGCGCGCCCTCGGCGCTGTAACGCGCGGCCTGTTCCTCGCTGATGAGCCGGTTGTTGACGACGACGTAGTCGAAGCTGATGGCGGGCGCGTAACGCTTCACCGTCTCCAGGTGTTGGCGCGCGGTGTAGCCGTCGGTTTCGCCCGGCTGCGTCATCAGGTTGCAGATGAAAATTTTGACGGCACGGGCTTCGCCGATGGTCTCGGCGACGCGCGAGACGAGGAGGTTCGGGAGGATGCTGGTGTAGAGCGAACCCGGCCCGACCGTGATGATGTCCGCGCCGCGCAGGGCGGCGAGCGCTTCGGGCAGCGGGAGGCATTGTTCGGGTTCAAGCCGGAGGCGGCGAATCCTGCCGTGCGAGGCCGTGATGTTGGTTTCGCCGAAGACTTCCCTGCCGTCTTCGAGTTCGGCGACGAGGCGCACGTCGTTCAGAGTCGCCGGATAGATGCGCCCCTTGCTGGCGAGCACTTCGGAAGAGAGGCGTACGGCTTCGTTGAAGTCGCCCGTCACGTCCGTCAGCGCGGCGAGGAAGAGGTTGCCGAAGCTGTGGCCGCCGAGGTCTCCGCCGCCGCGAAAACGGTAACGGAAGAGACGCCCCATGAGCGTCGAGTCTTCGGAGAGCGCGACCATGCAGTTGCGTATGTCGCCGGGCGGGAGGATTTGCAGTTCTTCGCGCAGACGACCGGAACTCCCGCCGTCGTCCGAAACCGTCACGATTGCCGCGAGCGCGTCGAGCCACTGCTCGTGATCGCCGCCGTCGCGTTTGTCCACCAGCCGCTTCAAACCGGAGAGCACGGTCGAGAGACCCGTGCCGCCGCCGATGGCAACCAGTTTCAGACCGCGTTCTGTTCCTGTTATATGCAAACTCTCGCCCTCCGCGCTGCGCGCCCGGCGGATGCCAAATTGACCGCGCGCTTTGAAATCATACTCAAAAGCCGGAGGCTTTCAAAGCGGCGCGTCGGAAATGGAAGTTTAGTGTCAAACGAGGAGAGAGGTGTTGACCGTGTCGTTCAAGGACGGGACGCGAAGATGAGTTGTTCGTATTCCGGCTCGTTACGCAGGGGGGCAAGGTCTGGGTCGTGCTGTGCGCGGACGCGCAGATTCGGTTGAAGTTCGAGGGCGCGCGCGAGCGATTGGAGCGCGGGTTCGAGCGCGCCGAGGCGTGCGCGGGTGGCGGCCAGCCCGTAATAGATGTGCGCGGCCGAGGGGTCGCGCTTGAGCGCGCGCTCGAACATCTCCTGCGCGGCGACGAAATCGCCGCGATTAAGTTCGATGACGCCGCGATCATAGAGTTCTTCGGCGTTGCGCGGCATGGCGCTCTCCGAGCGCAGACGCGCCTCGGCGATGGCGAGATAGGTGCGCGCGCGCGCCGTCACTTCGGCCACGCCCGAATGCTGCTCGATGAGCGCGCGAAAGAGCATCCGCGCCTCCGCGAAACGCGCACGCACAAACTCTTTATGCGCGCGCTCGAAAGCACGCAGCGCGGCGGCCTCGTCGAGCGTCGGCTGGCGCGGCGGCGGTGGCGTCGGTGCAACGTTGCGTGCGGACGGTTTAGCGTTTGGTGTTCGATTCGTCTGCTTTTTGGCGGCGCTCGTCGCCTGAGTGCGGCTTTGCGGCTGCTTTCCGGCGGCGGCGGGCTGGCGCGACGCAGTTTTACCGGCAGTTTTACCCGGGGTCTTGCTTTTGGCCGCTGCGCCCGGCTTTGCGCTGACGGCTTTGGGGCGTGCGGGCGGTTTGGACTTCGCGGTCGAAGCGGCGCGCGGACTCTTTTTAGTGGATTTTGCCGACGTGGCCGGAGCGGCCTTGTCCTTGGTGGCCTTGCGGACAGGGGCTTTCTCCGCACCGGAGCGTTTGGCGAGCGGCTTCGGGCGCGTCGTGGTCTTCGCGCTCAATTTGCGATTTTTCGCCGGTGACGCAGTCGAGACGCTACGTGTGACCGAACGAGAGGAAGGTCTTTTCGCGCCCTTGCTGACAGATTCGCTCATGCGAAGCTCCCATTATCAAAATGACTCCCTGAAGCGAAGCCAAGTAACGCCCGCACTTTAGCACAGCCTGACGCATAAATCAACGTGGTAGTGTAAGTTGCGGGGACTTCGAGGTTTTCGCGCGGGGGCGAAGGGTGCGACCAACAAAGAAAAACAGTTGATGTTATCGAAGGCGTTATGTTAGAGTCCCAAAGGAGTTGCGCCCCTCGTGCGACCCTTTAGGGATGGGGGCAAAGTCAGTTGGCCGACGCTCGAACTCCTTGAGAATGTTTGACTTAAGTTTTGAACGCGGCTCTCGATAGTGGCCTCTTACCATCCCACCCTAACGACTCCCCAACAGAGAAAGCGCCTGCACTAATGTCAGACACTTCCATCATTTTGCGCGAAGAACAGTATGAGCGGATTGTGTCTGTTTTACACAAGCTGCGCGCCGAATCGTTCTCCCGCGTGGTCTTCCTCGTGGACAAAAATGGCCAGCCGATAGCCGTGCAGGGAGATGTGAGCAATATTGACACGACGAGCCTCGCCTCGCTCGCCGCAGGAAACGTGGCGGCCACCGGCGGCATGGCGCAACTCATTGGCGAGAAAGAGTTTCCCACGCTTTCGCACGAAGGCGAGCGCGAGAGCATCCACATCTGCATCATCGGGCGGACGCTGCTCGTCGTCGTCTTCGACGACCGTTCCAGCCTCGGTCTGGTCAAACTGCGTGTGAAGCAGGCGTCGCGCGAACTGGCGGCGATTTTCGAGGATGTCGAACGCGATTCGTTGAAAAAGCGCGAGCAGGACGATTCGCTCTTCGCAGGCATCACGGACGACGATATTGACAGCTTGTTCAACTAGCGACAAAGGGCGTCAATCGTGAAGCGTCAATCGTGAACGGACGGAAACGGATTTAATCTACTCACGAATTTACGCTTCACGATTCACTAACTAAAGCCATGACGTTCATCAACTACGCATCACGCGAAATCAACTGCAAGATCGTCTATTACGGGCCGGGGCTGTGCGGCAAGACGACCAACCTGCAATACATCTACGACTCGACGGCGCCTACCTCGAAAGGCAAGCTCATCAGCCTCGCGACCGAAACCGACCGCACGCTCTTCTTCGACTTCATGCCGCTCGAACTCGGCACGGTGCGCGGCTTCAAGACGCGCTTCCACCTCTACACCGTCCCCGGACAGGTCTTCTACGATGCGTCGCGCAAACTCATCCTCAAGGGCGTTGACGGCGTCGTCTTCGTCGCCGACTCGCAGGAGGAGCGCATGGACGCCAACATCGAGGCGCTCTACAACCTCGAAGAGAACCTGAAGGCCAACGGCTACGATCTGATGAAGCTGCCCTACGTGCTCCAACTCAACAAGCGCGACCTGCCGAACGTCATCCCACCCGACGAACTCGTGAACGAACTGCGCCGCAAAGACGAGGCCGTCCACGAAGCGGTCGCCTACAAAGGCATCGGCGTCTTCGACACGCTCAAATCCGTCGCCAAGCAAGTGCTCACCGAACTGCGCAAAGGTTAAACGCGCAACTTCTTCTCTCCGGGTTAACTCAATAAAATTTCTGTCTCCCCTGTGTCTGCGGTGGTGAGTGCTTTTTAAGACACACATCACAGAGAAAGCGGGGGAAAACTATTTCAGGGTCAACGCCTGAGATTGGACGGCTGCGTCCAGGAGGCTGACGACATCCTTGAGCGTGACCGTGCCGTAGTACCATGAGCCTGCGGCGGCGGCCTCGGCGTAGACGGCTTTGTAGATGTCGTAGTAGCTGCGCTGGCCGTCCACGAAGTTATAAACCTCGTCGCGCATGAGGCCGTGCAGGCCGGTGCGGACGCTCACCTTGTCGCGGTTCTCGAAGTAGGTTTTGAGCGAGGCGGCGTTCTGCGGAATCTTCCGCATCGCCGCAGACTCTTCCGCGCTCAACTTGACGGGCGCGGGTCGCGCGCCGCGAAGTTGCGTGTAATAAATTTCGAGGTCGGCGGTCAACTGCGCGCCGTTGCGTTTCATGTTCGCGGCGAGGTCGCCCAGCGACGCGGCGGCGCGGCTGCCCGGCGCGGCAAAGACGCGTATGGTCGAGAGCGCGCGTTGTTCGCGCACGACGCCCTGCTCGATCAGGTAGTTGGCCTCCTTCCAGTTGTCGGCTGATGCGCTGCCTTCCTTGAGCAGGTTCATCGCAACGCGCAAATCGTTTGCGAGTCGCTTCGTGCCCTGCGCGTAGGTTTCGGCGGCGAGCATGGGGATGTCGCGTTCGGTGGCGCGCGCGAGGAAGTAGGTGATTGAGCCAATGATGAAGTTGTTGCGGCGCAGTTGGGTCTGGTCGATCTGAAAGAGGTCGTCGTCCGACGAGTGGATGTAGTCGTCGTCCCAGTTAATCAAAGCGACGGCGGGCGTGTTGACGGGGCCGTCGAGGAACGTCATGTGATCGGACGAGCCGAACCAGGGGACGAAGCGCGCGTTGAAGCCCTGGCGCGAGCCGCGCGTGGCGTAGAGCGGGCGCGTGTGCGGGCGCGGCAGCCCGCCCTGACGGCTGGCGGCGAGAAAACCGTTGTTGGTGTTGATGACATACTGGCCGACGGATTCAAAAATCGCGTCGAGGTAAGAGGTGCGCGAGTGGGGCGCGAAGATGAGATGCTGGACGCGGCTGCCCATCGCCTGATTCGCGCCCGTCATGTCCTGATGGACGTTGGCGAGAAACTTCTTCGGCTCGTCGGGGTTGTCCTGAAAGTAGCGATACTCGGAATAGATTTCGTCCGTCCACCAGAAGCGTATGTCGCGCAACGGGCGCGCCATCTTGCCCTCGGCGATCAATTTGTTGTAAGTGCGCGCGAGTTCGAGCAGGTTGCCGCAGCCGCTCCCGTCGTCGTTGGCCGAGCCTTGTTCCTCCTGCAAGTGCGCGGTGAGGATGATCTGCTGGTCATGTATGGAACTGCCGCGAATCCAACCTTCGACGAATCCGGTGCGACCGGGCGCGGGGCTGATGTCTGTGTCAACTTTCGCTTTCAGGACGACGCGACCGCCCTTCGTGCTCTTGCCCGTGCCGAAGTAGTCCTGCATCCCGCTGGTTTCGAGTATGCGACGCAGCGTGTCGCCTTTGCGCGGCGGGAGCGAGAAGGCGAACGTGCCCTGCTTGCCTTCGGGCGGCGTAGCGCCGATGCGCGTCCAGGCGATCTGATCGGGGAAGTCCAGAGGGCTGCGCCCTTCGGTCGTGGCGTAGGTGACGATGCCGACCGCGCCGCGCGCGTAGACGGCGTTCTGCGCCGCCCTGCCCGGCGGTGCGTTCGTCAGGACGATCTTGCCCTTCACGTCCAAGTTTTTCAAAGCCTCGACGGACGCGTCGCCGATGTAGATGAGTTCGGCGGTCACGTCTGCGTCGTGGCTGCCGTCGGCGAGATAGACGGCGTGCTCGCCGAGGTCTGCGAGTTTCAACGCGACGGGTTCGGTCATCCAGAGTTCCGCGCTGCGCGGCGTGTAGTTGACGCCGGGCAGCGGTTGTTCAATGAAGCGCACGTCCGTGAGACCGGCTTCCTTCGCAGCCTTCACAACATAATCGGCGGCTTTGAAATAGCCCTCCATGCCGGAGTCGCGATGCCAGTGTGTGAGCCAGCGGATGTGCTCGAAGGCGCGGTCGCCTGAGATTTCGTTCGAGAGCATGCGAATCTCTTCATCCGACAAAAACGGCGTCGTCTGCGCGCGTACAAGCGGCGCAAACGGCGTGAACGTCAGGACGCTTAACAGGAACAGGCTGGCGAATCTTCTTTTCAACATAAAACTCCTTAGCTGGAAAACGATGAAGGATGAACGCGGAACGATGAAGGAGAAGACAGAAAACAGAATTCAGGATTCAGCAGGGAGACTCGCGCTGGTTCTCTTCTGATTTCTGTATTCTGAATTCTGACTACCGCTTTTTATTCATCGTTCCGCGTTCATCCTTCATCGTTTCTTCTAGTTTTCTTTCCATTCGGGGATGCGCCCCGGCGTATGGGGTGCGCCTGCGGCTTCCATCGCTTTCTCAAGGCGCGCGAGGTCGCCTTCGATGAGCGCGCGCAACCCTGCGAGCACCGTCTCGAACTCCTGCGCGGCGACGGCATATTGCGCGGCGTGGGTTCCGGTAGGCCGGGCGATAGCCATGCGCTGCTCGCCGACGATGTTCGAGACGCGTTCGTTGATCGAAGGCCGCGTGTTCTGGTTGCGCGCGCGCAGCACAGTGTCGCCGCGAAGCGCGCGCAGGATGTCGTTGACGCGGCGATCAATCGCCGTCGCATCGTCCAGAAGTTTGTCGCCCGCCGACGGCGTGTCGAGCAAGGCGCGGCGAATCGAAACGAGTCGCGGCTTGAGCGCGTTGGCGGTCTCCAGCGCGCCTGCGACCGCGCGTTGCAGGCGCGCGACCTTCTGTTGGAACTCGACGAGCGCCGCGCGATCCGCCTCCGACATATTAGATTGACCTTCGACCACGACGTTGAACGTCTGCGGCGCACCGAGCGGCGTGAGCACGCCGCCCACGCGCTTGGCAATAGAAACTTTATACGCGCCGGGCATGACGAGCGGCCCCGCCGGAGTTTCAGAAAATTGGTCTATTTCCGCATCAGGCGCAGGCGGCGGGGCGAGCGTGGGCGAAGGCGAACGCAAGTCCCACGTCACGCGCTGCATCCCTGCCGCGACCGGCCCCGTCAGGCGACGCACGACGCGCCCCGACGCATCCGCGACGGTCAGGATGATCACGGGCGCTTCTTCCTCTTCCTCGGCGCGCAGGTCGTCTCCGGTCGGAAGTGCGACGGCGGCGTTGCGTCGCTCCGCCTCCTTCTCCGCCTCCTGCCGCCTGACTTTGCGCGTCTTGATCGTCTCTTTCAGATAGTAGGTGAAGGTCGCGCCGAAGGGCGGATTCTCCGCCGTGTAAAACGACTCGCCCTGAAAAACCTTGCCGCGCCCGCCCAGAGGCTGCGACTGGATGTACATGAGCGCGTCTTTGACGGGGAACAAAAAGCTCTCCTGCCTGAGCATCTCGGCGGAGACCAGGCGCAGCGGTGCGTAGTTGTCGAGCACGTAGATGCCGCGCCCGAACGTGCCGATGACGAGGTCGTTTTCGCGTCGCTGGATGGCTAGGTCGCGCACGGCAATCGTCGGGAAATTGCCTTTGAGTTGAACCCACTTCGCGCCGCCGTTCACGGAGAAGAAGACGCCGAACTCCGTGCCCGCAAAGAGCAGATTCGGGTTGACGTGATCCTCCGCGACGGCGAGCACGGGGCCGTTCGCGGGCAAATCGCCCTTGAGCGAAACCCACGTGCGCCCCGCGTCGGTTGACTTCAAAAGGTAGGGCGCGAAGTCCGCATTCCAGTGGTTGTCGAAAGAGGCGTAGACGGTGTTCGCGTCGTGGTTTGAAGTAACGATGCGCGAGACGTAGGCCATGTCGGGCACGCCGGGAAACTTGTCAATCTTGCGCCAGTTCTTTCCGCCGTCTTCCGTCACCTGCACAAGGCCGTCGTCGCTGCCGACGTAGATCAAGCCCTCCTTCTTCTGCGACTCGGCGAGCGCAGAGGCGTTTCCGTAAAACGCCGTCGAAGCGTGTTTCGACACCGCATCCACGCCCCACACCCTGCCCATCACGGGCAACTTGTCTCGATCCAAAGCGCGCGAGAGTTCGCCGCTCACAGTCGTCCAACTGTCGCCCCTGTCGTCGCTGCGATAGAGACGGTTGGCGGCGAAGTAGAGGCGCGTGTGCAGGTGCGGGCTGATGATGAAGGGCACGTCCCAGTTCAGGCGCAGCGGGTCTTCGTTGCGCCCGATGGCGGGCTGGATGCCGATGCGCTCGCCGGTGCGCTTGTCGAAGCGCGCGAGGCCGCCATGTTGATATTCGGCGTAGACGATGTTCGGGTCGGTCGGGTCAACCTGCGAACGAAAACCGTCGCCGCCCTGCGTGACGAACCAGTCGGCGTTGGTGATGCCGGAGGCGCTGCGCGTGCGCGCCGGGCCTCCCACGCTGAAGTTGTCCTGCGTGCCGCCGTAGACGTTGTAGAAGGGCGCGGCGTTGTCGGTCGTCACGTCGTAAAACTGCGTGATGGGCAAATTCTCCACGAAGTCCCACGTCGCCGCGCGGTCGTGTGATTCGTAGACGCCGCCGTCCGAGCCGATGAGGTAATGATTCGTGTTGTCGGGATTGATCCAGAGGACGTGATTGTCAACGTGCTTCGAGCGTTCGCCGAGGCGCTGCAAGGTTTTGCCGCCGTCGTTCGAGACCATCGCGTAGACGTTCATCACGTAGATGCGATCAAGTTCTTTCGGGTCGGCGTAGATTTGCGAGTAGTACATCGCCGTCTGGTCGTACTCGTTGCGCCGTTCCCAGTTGCCGCCCCTATCGGTCGAACGAAAGATGCCGCCCTTTCTGTCCGCCGCCTCGACCGTCGCGTAAAGCACGTTTGAATCAACGGGCGAGATGGCGAGGCCGATGCGCCCCATGTCGGAGGTGGGCAGGCCGCGCGTGAGTTTCGTCCACGTCGCGCCGGCGTCCGTGGATTTGTAGAGCGCGCTTTCAGGGCCGCCGTTGATCATCGTGAAGACGTGGCGGCGGCGTTGGTAGGCGGCGGCGTAGAGCGTGTCCGGGTTGTTCGGATCGATGACGACATCGGTGACGCCCGTGTGCTCGCTGATCTTCAAAATCTGGCTCCACGTCTTACCGTTGTCAATCGTCTTGTAGAGGCCGCGCTCGCCGCCCGCGCCCCAGAGCGGCCCCTGCGCGGCGACATAGACAGTGTTCGAGTCGCGCGGGTCAATCGCGATGCGCCCGATGTGCTCGGAAGTTTTGAGGCCGACGTTTTTCCAACTGCGCCCCCCGTCGTCCGAACGATAGACGCCGTTGCCATAGGAGACGCTGCGCTGGCTGTTGTTCTCGCCCGTGCCGACCCAGACGGTGAGCGGATTTTTCGGATCGAGCACGACGACGCCGATTGAGTAAGAGCCTTCGTTGTCGAAGATGGGCGTCCACGTCGTCCCGTTGTTGACGGTCTTCCACACGCCGCCCGACGCGGCGGCGACGTAGTAACGACTCTTATCCTTCGGGTCAACGGCGATGCCGACGACGCGACCCGATGTGAAGGCCGGGCCGATGAGACGCATGCGAAGCCCCGCGAAGGTGGGCGCGGACATCGGGTCGGCAGGCTTCTTCGGCTCTTCCGGCTTCTTCGCCTCGTCCTGTTTCGCTTTGTCGGTTTCGGCCTTCTTCACGGCCTCTTCTTGTCTCGCTTTCTCGATTGTTTCCTTCTCCGTCTGCTTCTCCTCCTGCGCGCGGAGCGCGGGCGTCGGCAGCGAGACGAAGAACAGTAGTAGCAGGCAAAGGCGCAGAGCGAGAGTGTGCATTTTGGTAGTCGTCACGTATGGGCGCATGCGGGTGGTTTCTCCTGAGTGAACGGCGATGTCGTAGTATTACGCAACGAGCGGCGGTTAGTTGCAGCAAAGCGTAGCGTTGCGCGCTGAGATTGTTGCCGCGAT
>DASQDV010000507.1:0-2078 GCA_035633995.1 Pyrinomonadaceae bacterium
AAGGGGCGCGGTGATTAAACCGGCGCGCGTCGTCGCACCAACGAGAGTGAACTTCGGCAGGTCTAACTTGATCGAGCGCGCCGCCGTGCCCTGACCGATCATGATGTCGAGTTGGTAGTCCTCCATCGCCGGATACAGCACCTCTTCGATGGCGGGATTAAGGCGATGAATCTCGTCTATGAAAAGCACGTCGCCCTCCTGCAAGTTGGTCAGGAGCGCGGCGAGGTCGCCCGCCTTTTCGATGACGGGGCCGGCGGTCGAACGCAGTTCCGCGCCCATCTCGTTGGCGACGATGTTGGCGAGCGTCGTTTTGCCGAGGCCGGGCGGCCCCGTCCAAAGGACGTGGTCGAGTGCCTCGCGCCGCTGCGTGGCCGCGCGGATGAAGATGCGCAAATTCTCCGTCGCCTTGCGCTGCCCGATGTACTCGGCGAGCCGCGCCGGGCGCAGAGACAACTCGAATTGCGACTCTTCATCCGTCGGCGCGGAGACGCGGACGCTGGCTGGTTCGAGTTCTTCAGACATAAAAGCAGATGCTGGATGCTGGATGCCAGATGTCAGATTTTAGTCTTTCAGCAACTAGCATCTGACATCTGGCATCTGGCATCTGTTCTTCACCCTTTCGAGAGCGACTTCAAGCTGCGGCGCAGGAGCAGTTCGACGGATAGTTCGCCGCCTTCGCTCATAGCCTGATTGATCACACGCTCTGCCGCCGCGCGCTGGTAGCCGAGATTGGTGAGCGCCGAGAGCGTGTCTTCGCGCAAAGTGTCCTCGCTCGGGGCGGCGCCGGACTTTTGCGCGGCGAGTTGTTCTTCGAGCGCGGGGTGCGAGAGCGTCGTCATCTTGTCGCGCAGTTCGATGACGAGCCGCTCGGCGGTCTTCTTGCCGAGGCCGGGAATCGAAGTCAAACGCGCGAGGTTGTTCGAGCGGATCGCGGAGATGATCTCGTCGGCGTTCATGCCGGAGAGCATGGCGATGGCCGACTTGGGGCCGATGCCGCTGACGGAGATGAGCATGGTAAAGAGTTCGCGTTCGCGCGCGGTTTTGAAGCCGAAGAGTTGGAGGGCTTCTTCGCGGACGTGCGTGTAGATGCGCAGCGAAATGTTTGCGCCCGCCTCTTCCATGTCGTAAAAAGTCGAAACCGGGATGGTCACTTCGTAGCCGACGCCGCCCACGTCCAAAATCACACTGGTCGCCTGTTTTGCGAGTAGCTTGCCTGATAGATGTGCGATCATTCTAAGTTCTTATTTCTGCCGAGAGAAGAGATTTCGGGAGCGCCTCTGTGTGCCCGGAGATTGTAGTTGAAGCGCGCACGGGCAGCAACGCAGGAGCCTTTCTTTTCCGGCACAGGAAGCGCCGTAACCTGTCGCGCGTCGCCCGTTACTTGTGCCTCTCTTTGGGCGCGTGGCTCGCTCGCGTTATACTGGCGGCGGCGAGTAGAAAGAAGAAAACGTAATGAAGTCGGAGAAAATTTCCGAACTGACGACGAACCGCCTGAGCGTCTACCTGCGCTGCCTGAACAAGCTGGCCGCCGCAGGGATCAAGACCGTCTCCTCGCGCGCGCTCGCCGAGCAGTTCAATCTCAACTCGGCGCAGATCAGGAAAGACCTCGCCTACTTCGGCGAGTTCGGCACGCGCGGCGTCGGCTACACGGTCAACGATCTGCGCGCACACATCACGAAAATTCTGGGGCTCGACACGGCGCACCGCGTCGGCATCGTCGGCGCAGGACACCTCGGAACCGCGCTCGCCAACTACAACGGCTTCACCGCGTCGAACTTTACGGTCGTCGCAATCTTTGACAACGACCGCGAACGCATCGGGCAAGCGGTCGGCGACGCGCGGATCAAAATTTATGACGTGCGCAAGATCGCGCGCGTGGTAGCGGACGAGCGGATTGACGTGGCCGTCATCGCCGTGCCCGCGCGCGCGGCGCAGAAGGTCTTAAATCAGGTGATGTCGGCAGGCGTCAAGGCCGTTCTGAACTTCGCGCCCGCGCGCCTGCACGGTCGCCCCGACGTGAAACTGAAGACGGTTGATTTGACGATCTCGCTCGAATCGCTCTCTTACTTCCTCGCGCG
>DASQDV010000508.1:0-3900 GCA_035633995.1 Pyrinomonadaceae bacterium
GTTGCCCTGCACGCGCCGCCCCAGTTTCGATAGCGAGTTCCCGCGTCCTGCGAGCACGGTGAAGCCCGTCGGCTCCGTCAGGAGTTCGATGACGCGTAGCTTGTCCGCCTTGTTCAGGCTCCGGTAGCGCGACAGGAGAGACGGCTTGTTGAGCAGCGTGTCCAACGGCACGCACAGCGGCCGTAGCTCGACCTCGACCTCGTCGAGATCGATAAGATAGCTCTCCTCAAGCAGGTTGATGCCGTACACGGCCGCCCAGTCCACGCGGCAGGCGGCGAACATATCGAGCGCCTCGCGGAACCGGTAAGCCCTGACTATCGGGTGCATGAAGGCGTCCACGTCGATGGACTCGCGGTCGAGGCTCTTCGCCTCGCCCTGCGCGGCGCTTGAGCCATACTGCCGCTTGTCCAGCGACAGCCCGAGGTCGCGCATCAAGGCGATCCCGGTCGCCCGATCCTCTTCGTCCGTCCAGAGCGTCCGCAAGAGTTCGCGCCCGTTGAGGCGCTTGAACTCGCCGATTGAATGGTAGAGCCAGACGCTGATGATGCCGTCCGGGGCGAGCAGGCGGCAGAGGTTCGCGAGGCCCGCCGCCGGGTCTTCGAGGTGATGCACTACTCCCGTCGATGTGATGATGTCGAACGTGTCGGTCAGATCAAGCTCCAGCAAGTTCTGGCGCAGGAACCGTATGTTCTTCACATCGTGTTCGGAGGCCAGTTGGCGGGCGACCCCGAGCGAGTGCTCGGTCATGTCAACTCCGGTGAACCGCGCATCCGGAAACCTCTTCGCGAATCCCACGAGGCGGTGGCCGCTGCCGCAGCCCGCGTCGAGGACATTGACGCCCCGCAGCATCTCTCTGGGCAAGAGCACTTGAAACAGGTTCACCAGATCGTAGATCAGGTCTTTGCCTGCGACCCGGCTCGGGTACGGCCATTTCGAATACATCGCCCTTACTTGGTGCGCAGTGCCTTCTCTAGACATGTATCCCTCCGGGCGCGCCCCCGCTGCCGCCGCGGGGCGCGTCGCGTCTCAACTTGACCATAACGCCCGCGACCGCCGACAGGTCGAAAACCGGGCAGGTCATTAAGCGCAGAGTGAACTAGCTTCGGGCGGAAATACTACTGCGGGCGTGGCCGCTTTCGTGAAGAACAGCGGTTCCAACATCGCTGGGGAGAACGGATTCCTGAAATTTCATACTATCATTTCGGCGAGATAGTGAACAACGAAAATGGCGTCCAGCGCGTTCACCCTGAAACAGGTGAGTTGGCTGCTGTTCTTCTACGAAGGGCACATCATTTAAGGGAGTGTTGCAAAAAATATTCTGGTCGCAATTAATTGCGTTTGAGAGTCTGCTGTCACCTCAATATTTTCTATCGTCAGAAAGTTTTTGCAACGCTCCCCGGATGTGTGTTTCGATTCGATCAGCGCGCCCGTCCCCCTTCGTTTCTTTCGATCCGCAGGTTGTCGAAGACGCTGGTTCCGGTCGGCGTCGTCGCCAAGTACTTTCTGACGAGGAGTAAGGTTTGCAGGTTGGTAAGTGAGAACTGGCGGGGCGCGGAGTGCAACACCGTCCACGTCACATTGTCCGGGCTGGCTTCCCAGTTGACGGTGTCGTTCGCGCGGTTGTGGCGGATGCGCCAGAAGCGGTGCGCCGCCGGGTTGTAATTTAACACGGCGCGCGTCACGACTCCGCCCGCATCCTGTTGCAACACGAGGTTGTCATAGGTGCCGCCTACGGCGAACATCAGGTAATTGCCGAGCCCGTCACCCAAGACTAAATAACTTCCGAAATTGCTGAGGGTCGGAATGCTTACGCCTTCGACGGAGACGCGTGCGTCCGTCAGGTCGACGTTGGTGACCGAGAAGTAGCCGTCGTAGTTGGTCGAGCTTGCGTCCGGCGTGATCTCCAGGCGACCGTTCTGTTCGGCGACGGTGTAGTCGGCTGCTATGGGCGCGCCCCACTTCTTCGCGTCGCGCGCGTTGTCGTTGAAGTTATCGCTCAAAGGGAAGAGAGGCCTGAAGCGTTCGAGGCGGAAGTTGTCGAAGACGGCCATGCCGGGAGCCGCGTTGCCCGTGCCTGACGCGCCCGCGCCGAACGTCGCCCGCGCCGAATGGATGGGGAAACCGGCGGCGACCGTCTTGCGCGTCGTCCACGTCGCGCCGTCGGCACTCGTGTCGAAGCTGATGGTGCCCGCGTCGGCGTCATGGCGATAACGCCAGTAGCGAATGGTCGCGTCCCAGTTCAACTGTGTGCGGTCGAGGACGCCGTTGATCGTCGCGTCGCAGGTGAACACATTTGCGCCGACGGCGAAAACGAGATTATTGCCGGCGTCGAGATCAAGCCCGAAGAATGTCCAGACCGCGCCCGCCTGACTCGCCGGGTGCACTTCGACTTGCAGCGTCTTGTCCCTGAAGTCGAAACTCGCCGCCGTGCGCAGACCGTTGTAGCCGATGGTGTTCGGCTGAGGCGTGACCTCAATTCGCCCGTTCTGCTCCGCGACTATGGTAGGCGAGGCCGGGTCGTGCGCCGTCCACATCGCCGGATCGATCACGCCGTCGTGGAAGTCGTCGGCCAGCGCGACGGCAGGCGTCGGGTTCGCCTCGTGCCAGAGGTTATCGAAGGCGACGGTCATGGTCGGCGTCGTGGCCGTGTCCTTACTTACGATGAGCATCGTATACAGGTTAGTGATCGAGAACGGACGCGGGATGGAGCGCAGCACCGTCCACGTCACGCCGTTCGGGCTCGTTTCCCAATTGAGGGAGTCGGCGGCGGGGTTATGGCGGAGACGCCAGAAACGATGCTGCGCCGGGTTGTACGTAATACGCGTCTCCACCATGACGCCATTCACCTGATGTCTCATCATGAAGACATGGCCGCCGGTGGCGAACGCCATCCAGTCGCCGTTCGGGCTATACAACAGTAAGTAACTTGCAAAATAGTTGATGAGTTGCGGGGTGGTGACTTCGACGGAGATGCGCGCGTCCGTCAGGTCGACGGTGGTGGCCGATGCGTAACCGCCGCTGCCGGTGGCGGTCACGCCGGGCGTCACTTCCAGACGCCCGTTCTGCTCGGCGACGGCGAAGTCGGTGCCTGTGGGCGCGCTCCACCGGGACGCGTCGCGCGTGTTGTCGTTGAAGTCGTCGCTGATGGTGACGGCTGCGTAGGCCAGCAGGTTCGGCGAGCCGACGCCGGGGTTGACGACTTTGCCGGGCGTCGCATTGTTTGTAATGGCCTGAACGACGGCGTCGGGCGCATCGCCCGGTCGCGCGCTCAGATACCGTGCGACGAGTCCGGCGACATGGGGCGCTGCCGATGACGTGCCCGTGCGCGTGAAGACGGCGTCGTCGCCCGTGCTGTGCGCCGAGGTGATGGCCGCGCCCGGCGCGAACACGTCAACGACCGCGCCGAAGTTCGACAGAGAAGTCTTCGTGTCGTTTTGATCTGTAGCCGCGACCGTGATGGCTTCCCTGACGCGGGCGGGCGAACGAAGTCCCGCGTCGCTGTTGTTATTACCCGCCGCGACGACTGTGGTGACGCCCGCCGCGATCAAGTTCCTGACGGCCAAGTCCAACGCGTCGTTGCCGAGGCCGCTGGCGAAGCTCATGTTTGCGACCGCGGGTTTGACATGGTTGGCCGCCACCCAGTCAATCCCCGAGAGGATACCGGATGCCGGTGCCGCGTTGGAACAGTTGAGGACGCGCACCGACCAGAGCTTCACCCCCTTCGCGACGCCGTAGGTGTTGCCGCCGATGATGCCCGCCACGTGCGTGCCGGGCCCGTTACAGTCCGTGCCGTTGCGCCCGTCGCCCACGTTGTCGAAGGCGAAGGCGGCGCGAGCGCCGAACTCCTGATGCGTCATGCGAATGCCGCTGTCAATGACGTAGGCGTTGACGCCCGCTCCC
>DASQDV010000509.1:0-1848 GCA_035633995.1 Pyrinomonadaceae bacterium
TCTATGTTCGGAGCGGAGTTATGGAAACTTCAATCGCACCATCCCGCTGCGCTGGCCTGTGCGCGTGCGCGGCGCGACGGCGGAATTAAACAACGGGCTGCTTCGCGTCTTCCTGCCCAAACTCGCAGACAGGCGCGGCGCGGAATTTAAAGTGGAAATTAAAGTAAACGATGAATAAAAAGCTGTCCGTCGTCGGTTGGTGGGTGTCAGTTGTTTTCGTATGACCCGACTTGAGCCTCTCGCTTAAGAGAGCAAGCCGCCCGCTCACAGGCAACGGACAACTGACGACTGGCAACGGACAAAGCACAGTCTTTCATTCATCATTAAAAACATATGCCATCCATCACAGACATTACCGAAAGCCTGGACGCGCCGACCGAGGGCGGCGAGCAGCAATTGCAAATTCCAGAGACGCTGCCCGTTCTGCCTTTGCGCGACATCGTTATTTACCCGTTTATGATCGTGCCGCTCTTTGTCTCGCGCGAGAAATCGATCCGCGCGGTTGACGAGGCGCTCGGCGAAAATCGCATGATCCTGCTCGCCTCGCAGAAAGACCTCGACAAGGAGGAGCCGACGGGCGACGACCTCTACCGCGTCGGCACGGTCGCCGTCATCATGCGCATGTTGAAACTGCCCGACGGGCGCACGCGCATACTCGTGCAAGGGTTGACGCGCGCTCACCTCGAATCGGTCGAAGAAGGCAGCGAATATTTGCGCGCGCGTCTGACGGTCATGCAGGAGCCGCCCACGCCGGAGCGTTCGCTCGAAGTCGAAGCGCTCGTGCGAAACGTGCGCGCCTCGATGGAGAAGGCCGCGAACCTCGGCAAGAACATCTCACCCGAAGTGATGGCGATTGTGGCGAATCTGGACGAAGCCGGACGCCTCGCCGATCTCGCCGCCTCCAACCTCGAACTCAAAGTCGAAGACGCGCAGAGCGTTTTAGACATCGCCGACACGACCGCGCGCCTTCGCCGCGTCAACGAACTTTTGAACAAAGAGATCGAAGTGCTCACCGTGCAGCAGGAGATCAACACGCAGGCGCGCGCCGACATTGACCGCTCGCAGCGCGAGTTTTACTTGCGCCAGCAACTCAAGGCGATTCAGGGCGAACTCGGCGAGGGCAACGAACTCGCCGAAGAGATCGCACTCTTTCGCGAAAAGATCGAAGCGGCGCACATGCCGAAGCCCGCCGAAGAAGAGGCGCTGCGCCAACTCAAGAAACTCGAACGCATGCACCCGGACGCAGCCGAGACGGCGACGCTCCGTAACTGGATGGAGATCATGACCGATCTCCCCTGGTCGAAGGCTTCGACCGACAACCTCGACTTGAAGAAGGCCGAAGAGGTTTTGAACGAAGACCACTACGGCCTCGAAAAAATCAAAGAGCGAATTATCGAAGCGCTCGCCGTGCGCAAGTTGAAGGAGAAGCCGAAGGGTTCGATCCTGTGTCTCGTCGGCCCGCCCGGAGTGGGCAAAACCAGCTTGGGTCGTTCCATCGCGCGCGCCCTAGAGCGCAAGTTCGTGCGCCTCTCGCTCGGCGGCCTCCACGACGAGGCCGAGATGCGCGGCCACCGCCGCACCTACGTCGGCGCGATGCCCGGCCGCGTCATCCAAGCCTTGCAGCAGGCCGCGACTAACAACCCGCTCATCATGCTCGACGAGATTGACAAGGTCGGCGCGGACTTTCGCGGCGACCCGTCATCCGCGCTGCTCGAAGTGCTCGACCCCGAACAGAACAACAGTTTCCGCGACAACTACCTCGGCGTCACCTTCGACCTGTCGAACGTGATGTTTATGACGACGGCGAACGTACTCGACACGATTCAGCCAGCCCTGCGCGACCGCATG
>DASQDV010000510.1:0-4251 GCA_035633995.1 Pyrinomonadaceae bacterium
CGGGGCCTGCGACCGAGCCGAGCGTTTGCGGCGGAGGCGCGACGCCGGGCAAGAGGAGCGTCAACTCGTCGAAGGTGCGCGTGAAGGTCGTCGCGCCGAGCGGGAGGGTGGAGACTTCTTCTTCGGTGAACGCGCCGCCCTGTCGCGCGTCCGAAGCGTTGATGCGTGCGCGTATGTCGGTCTCTTCTTCTGTGAGCGCGGGGGCGGCGGGGGCGGGGGTGGGCGCTGCGGCGGGCGTCGCGCCCGGAGTCGGGTTGGGGTTCGGCATCCCCTGCACGTTCGGCGTCGGCGTGGGGACGGGGACGGGCGGCGCGGGGTCGAGGGCGACGGGGACGGGGACGACTTCGCCCGTGCGCGTGATGAACAGGCGCTGGCGCACCTCCTTCGTCTGGAAGCCCGGGGCGGAGACGCGGATGATGTAGATGCCGGGCGCGAGCAATCCGGCGTAGAAGCGGCCGCGCGCGTCGGAAATCTTCGGCGTCGTCTGGTTGGTCTGCTGGTTGATGATCTCGACGCTTGCGCCCGTGATGATCGCGCCGGTCTCGCTGTTGGTCACCGTGCCCTCGAACGCCCCCGTCACAGTATCCTGCGAGCGCGCGGCGGGCGTATTTGTGAGCAGCAGGACGAAGGCGAGCACGCAGGAGAGCGCGAGGCGTGCGGGCGTGCGTGCAGGGGGGCGCGGCATGGCTTTGCCGTCTGAAGTTTTGATGAGCATGACTTGGTATCGAATGAACACGGGGAAGTTCTTTGTGGCGCGAAAGTGCGGCAAACGGCCTCTGTGAATCGGGGTGCGGCGGACGCCCGTTCTCGTCGTGATTGTTTCAAACGGGCATTTTCGGCAAGCATCGACGCGTAGACGTGCTGGCGGCGCAGGCGCTGGGGGTCTGCACAGAGCACAGAGTTTGCCGATAAGGACTAGCGCAAGCTAGGGCAGAATGCGGCGGGTGTCAAGAAATTTCTTGTCGCCTGTGCGCGCGGAATGGTTTACTAATTAACCATTTATGCTGTAAGATGCGCTCCTTCGAACGTGTTTGGAAGTTCGCTGACCGGCTGCGACACTCTAGCGTCCCTTCCAGGTTGAAAACTCCGACGGCCAGTTCTGCGGCCTCATCAAATGTGCCCTACACAATTCCCCTGAATCGCGTCGGCACCAAATCGCATTCAATATTGTAAACGTTTACGTGAATCGCTTCGCCTTAATACTAATCTGCGCGGTCGCGCCCGCCCACCCCTAAATCCGTGTGGACGCAGACCCGCGTACTTCTGACTGATCAATTCTTTGACACCGTCCTGATTGTTGCTGGTTAAAGGTTCCCCCGCATGTCTCATCTCGCCGTAAACCGCCGACGCCTCTCGAACCCGGTACTGCGTCTCCTGCTGGCTTATCTCGTTTTGACGAGCACGCTGCCCGTGCCCGCCGCGCGCGCCGTGCAGCAGGCGAAGGCGAAGCCGAGCGCGCCCGTCGCACGCAAGTCGGAACAGAAACCCGCACCCAAGACGGGCGAGGCGAAAGATCGCGTCACGCCGAGCGCGCTTCAGGCCGCAGGTCAGGTCGCCTTCACCTCCAACCGCGACGGCAACAACGAAATCTACCTCATGAACGCGGACGGGACGGGGCAGACGAATCTCACCAACAACGCCGCGAACGACCGCTCCCCCGCCTGGTCGCCCGACGGCGCGCGCATCGCCTTCATCAGCGACCGCAGCGGCAACAACGAAATCCACTTGATGAACGCCGACGGCACGGGCGTCACGCAACTCACCAGCACGGGCGGCGCAATTCAAGCCGCCGCGCCCGCCTGGTCGCCCGACGGCACGCGGATCGCCTTCGGCTCAGGCACCGCTCCCAACTTTGACATCTCCGTCATCAACACAAACGGCACGGGGCTGACGAATCTGACGAACACCGCCGGCAGCGATTTTGACCCCGCCTGGTCGCCCGACGGCGCGAAGATAGCCTTTCAGACGAACCGCACCGGCAACCTCGAAATCTTCGTGATGAACTCGGACGGCACGAGTCAAACGAATCTCACCAACAACCCGGCCATTGACTTGCAGCCCGCCTACTCGCCCGACGGCGCGAAGATCGTCTTCGGCAGCGACCGCACGAACGCCACCAACGACGATCTCTTCGTGATGAACGCCGACGGCACGAACCCGACCGCGCTCGACACGACCATCAATCAGGGCGACTACGACGCCGCCTACTCGCCCGACAACACGAAGATCGTCTTCACGTCCGACCGCGTAGGCGGCGACGAGAAAATCTTCGTGATGAACGCCAACGGCACGAACCAGACCAACCTTAGCGGCAACGCGGGCGGCTACAACGACAACCAGCCGACGTGGCAGACGCTTCTCTCCTGCGCGCCGCCGCCCGCGAATCACGCCGCGTGGTATCGCGCCGAGGAGAACGCCGAGGACTCGGTCGGCACGCACGAAGGCACGCTGCTAAACGGCGCGGGCATCGCGCAGGGCTTCGTCGGGTCGGCGTTCATCTTAGACGGCGTGGACGATCACGTGCAGGTTAATTCGACGGGCATCCTCAAGGGGCAGAGCCAGGCCACGATTGATGCGTGGGTGCGCCCGCAGGGGCCGCACAGCAACGAATTCAACTTCGGCGGGCAGGTCTTTGCCGAGAACACGAGCGACACAGACTTCACGCGCTTCGGCATGTTCGTCCTCAACGACGGGCGGGTCGTCGCCGGCGGGCGACCCGACGAAAGCGGAGCTTTCATCAGCGCCACGACGACCGCCACGATCCCGCTCAACCAGTGGACTCACATCGCGGGCACTTGGAAGTCGGACGAAGGCATCAAGGTTTACATTAACGGGACGCTGGCGGCGACGCTGGCATCGGCGGTCGGGGCGTTTTCCAACACGGACAGCAGCCACATCGGCATCGGCGGCTCGCTCTCTCCCGATCCCAACTATGCTTTCAACGGCGGCATCGACGAGGTTGATGTCTTCACACGTGCCCTCTCCGCAACGGAAGTCAAAAACATCTACGACGCGAACAGCGAGGGCAAGTGCCTGTCGAGCGCCGCGCAGGAGATCACGGTCTCGAACACGAACGACTCCGGCCCCGGCTCTTTGCGCCAATCCATCCTCGACGCCAACGCCAGCCCCGGCACGCAGACCATCGACTTCAACATCCCCGGCACGGGCGTCCACACGATCAACCTCGCTTCGCCGCTGCCCGACATCACCGACCCCCTCATCATCGACGGCTACACGCAGCCGGGCGCGAGCGTGAACACTTCCGTCACGACCGACAACGCCGCGCTCAGGATCGAACTCAACGGCGCGGGCGCGATCTCAGCCGGGCCGGTCAACGGCCTCACGCTCCTTGCCAGCGCCGGCGGTTCGACCATACGCGGACTCGTCATCAACCGCTTTACGGGCGACGGCATCTCTCTGAACGGCAGCGACAACAACGTCATCACCGGCAACTTTATCGGCACAGACCCGACCGGCCTCGTCGATCTCGGCAACACCTCGTACGGCATCGAGAGCGAATTTTTCACCAACTCCAATGACAACGTCGTCGGCGGCATGTTGCCCTCCGAACGCAATATTATTTCCGGCAACGGCGCCGGCATCGAGTGGAGCACCTCCACGGGCAACGTCATTCGAGGCAACTTCATCGGCCTCGCCGCAGACGGTTCAACCGCGCTCGGCAACAACGGCTCCGGCATCGTCGTCGGTTCATTCGCCTCCGGCTTCATCATCGGCGGCGACGATGCTGCCGACGGCTCAACCGACGGCGTAGTTCGCGCGCGCAACTACATCTCCGCGAACGGCGGCGCCGCCCTCTTCCTCGGCGGCTCGGGTTTCGGCGGCGCCACCGTGCAGGGCAACTACATCGGCACCGACACGCAAGGCACAGTCGCCCGCCCGAACGGCAGCGGCATAGATACCAACCTCGCGCACAACTCCACCTTCGGCGGCTCGACCGCAGGCGCGGGCAACCTCATCTCCGGCAACAACGGCAACGGCATCAACATCGGCAACACCTCCAACACTGTCGTCAGGGGCAACCGCATCGGCACGCAGGCCGACGGAACATCCGCGCTCGGCAACGGCGGCTTCGGCATCTACTTCGCCGCCAATTCGAGCGGCGCGCGGATCGGCGGCACGGGGGCGGGCGATGCGAACATCATCGCCTTCAACGGCAACGACGGCGTGCTCGTGGAAACCGGCACGGCCAACCTCATCAGCGGAAACTCCATTCACTCGAACGGCACGACG
>DASQDV010000511.1:0-2239 GCA_035633995.1 Pyrinomonadaceae bacterium
GCGAAAGTTTAACGAGCCGCACGGCGCGGGCGCAGAACACTCGACGAACACTCACGGCGAGCCGAACGCAATCGCGCAAAATCACGGCGAGCCAACGACGCCGCACTCCGCACCCGCTCCGCACTCCGATGCCGCGCCCGCCGGGCAGGGAACTGCCCACGCCGCGACCAGTGCGGGCACAGGCCATTCGCCCTACGGCAACGACACCGGCTTCAATCTCGCGCACGCCGTCGAGGGCGTGACGCACAGCCACCTTTTGACCGAATTGTTGTTCGTCTTCATCTCGCTCGCCGCCGCCGCCATCGGCATGTTGCTCGGCTATCTGTTCTACGTGAAGAATCCGCGCCTGCCCGAAGTGTGGGCAGCGCGTCTCGGCGCGCTCTATCGCGCGAGTTACAACAAGTACTGGGTGGACGAACTCTACGGCCTTTTGTTCACGAGGCCCAAGATGGAATCCTCGCGCGGCGTCTACGCCGTCGACTCGAAGGGCATTGACGGCGCGGTCAACGGCTCGGCGTGGCTCACGCGCCGGATCAGTAAATACACCGGCCACTTTGATCGCATCGCCGTAGACGGCGCGGTCAACGGCGTGGCCTATTTCATTCGCGGCATCATGTCGAACCTGTTGCGCTCGGCGCAGACGGGACTGACGGCCAACTACGCGCTCGTCATGGTGCTCGGCCTCGTCGTCGCCGTCATCTTCTTTTTCAGCGGCGACATCTTAGGGTTAGTGCGCGGAAGATAGAACATTGTCCGTTGTCAGTGGTCGGTTGTACGTTGCATGCGGCGGACAACGAACTCGCTGAAGACTTGGCTCAAGCCCGGTTGAGCACGAAACAACGGACAACTGACAACGGACTACTGACTAATCATGAAAATCCCTTACCTGCTCTCCGTCATCACGTGGCTACCGCTCGTCGGCGCGCTCATCATCCTGTTCGGGTTCAAGCGAGAGAACGCGCGCGCGATCAAGCGATTCGCCACGGCGTGGTTCGGTCTGGTCTTTTTGGTGTCGCTCGCGCTCATCGGATACGACCGCACGGCGGGCGGGATGCAGTTCATCGAAGACTTCCAGTGGATTCCCATTATCGGCGCGCGTTACCAGATGGGCGTTGACGGCGTGGCCGTCCTGCTCATCGTGCTGACGACGCTGCTCGGCGTCATCGCCGCACTCTCTTCATGGGAGTACATCGCCAAGCGCGAGCAGGAATACTACGTGCTCTTGCTGCTCTTGCAGGCGGCGGTCGTCGGCGTCTTCGCCTCGATGGACCTGTTTCTGTTCTACCTCTTTTTCGAGGTCTCGCTCGTGCCGATGTATTTCCTGATCGGCATCTGGGGCGGGGAACGCAGGCTGTACGCCGCGATCAAGTTCTTTCTCTACACGCTCGTCGGCTCGGTCATCATGCTGCTCGGCGTCTTGAAGATGTACTTCCTGACGCAGGACACGGCGCTCACAAACGCGATCACGCCCGCCGTGTTGGACAACATCGCGGCGACGGGAACAACCGCGCGCACGCTGCTCGACAACGCTCGCGCGGCAGCAGGCGCGGGCGGCACGTTCAATATCATGTTCTTGCAGGCGCTCGGCTCTGTTCTGCCGATGGGCACGATGCAGGTCTTGTTGTTCTTCGCCTTCGCCATCGGCTTCGCGATCAAGGTGCCGATGTGGCCGTTCCACACGTGGCTGCCGGACGCGCACGTCGAAGCGCCGACCGCAGGCTCGGTCATCCTCGCGGGCATCCTTTTGAAACTCGGCACCTACGGCTTCTTCCGCTTCAACCTGCCGATGTTTCCCGAAGCCTCGAAGGATTTGAGCTACTTTAATTTGTTTGGCGCAACTTTCGGCGTGCGCCATGTCATGGTTAGCCTGGCGATTATCGGCATCATCTACGGCGCGCTCGCCGCGATGTATTTCGTCGTCGTGCGTGATGGCGACGTGAAAAAGCTGGTCGCCTATTCGTCCGTCTCCTCGATGGGTATCGTCATGCTCGGGCTGTTCGCGCTGAACCCGAACGGGCTGAACGGTGCGGTGCTCCACATGATCAATCACGGCATCTATTCCGCCGCGCTCTTTCTCCTCGTCGGCATCATCTACGAGCGGCGGCACACGCGCAAAGTCTCGGAGTTCGGCGGCCTCTCGCACGTCATGCCGGGCTACGCGACGGTCTTCCTTGCAATGGCGATGACGGCCATCGGGCTGCCGCTGCTCTGCGTCTTCATCTCGGAATTTTTGGCGATG
>DASQDV010000512.1:0-9368 GCA_035633995.1 Pyrinomonadaceae bacterium
ACAGGCGGCGACCGTTCACAACAACGGTTCCGTCAGCGACGACGACCGCTTCCGCAACGCTTTCGACTTTGCCGCCATCGGCATGGCGCTCGTCTCTTCGGAAGGCCGCTGGCTACAGGTCAATCGCGCGCTCTGTAAGATTCTGGGCTACTCGGAGCGCGAGATGGTCGTCACGGACTTCCTGACCATCATCCACCCGGACGATCTCGGCGTCGCGGTGGACGCCATCAAGCGCCTGCGAAAGGGCAACAGCACGATTGACCAGTGCGAGGTGCGCTTCCGTCACAAATCGGGTCATACGGTGTGGGGGTTGTGGAGCGCGTCTCTGGCGGGCGGGCCGCACGTTGCCTCCACGCCGCTCGTCTTCCAGATTCAGGACATCACCGACCGCAAGCGCGCCGAAGAACAACTGCAACACGAGGCCATGCACGACGTGCTGACGGGGCTGCCCAACCGCGCCATGTTCATAGACCACCTCGAACTGGCGATAGCGCGCGCGCAGCGCAACGAGGAGCGCAAATTCGCCATCCTCTACGTCGATCTGGATCGCTTCAAAATTATCAACGACAGCTTAGGCCATGCCATCGGCGATCAACTGCTCAAAGAGGTCGCCGTGCGTTTGTGGAAGTGCGTCAGGGCGGGAGACACGGTCGCGCGTCTCGGCGGCGACGAGTTCGTGCTGCTCCTCGAAGACATCTATCAGGAGAGCGAGGCGATTGATGTCGCCGAGCGCATCAAGGCCGAGTTGGCCGTGCCGTTCACGCTCAGCGGCCGCGAGGTGTTCACGACCGTGAGCATCGGCGTGGCTTCGAGTTGGACGAGTTACCATCAGGCCGAAGGGTTGATCAGGGACGCGGACGCGGCGATGTACCGCGCGAAATCTCTCGGCAAGAACCGCCACGAGATTTACGACTCGGTGATGCACGCGCAGGTCAACGATCTCTTGCAGATGGAGACGGCGCTCCGCCTCGCGGTCGAGCGCAAGGAGTTCATCGTCTATTACCAGTCCATCGTCGATCTGGAGACGTTCAAGATTTCGGGCTTCGAAGCTTTAGTGCGCTGGAACCACCCGGAGAAGGGTTTCATCTCGCCCGGGAATTTCATCCCGCTCGCGGAAGAGACCGGCCTCATCGTCGAGATCGGCGAATGGGTCTTGCGCGATGCGTGCAGGCAGATGGAGCGCTGGCAGAAGATATTCCCGTCCGATCCGCCGCTGTTCGTCAGCGTCAACCTGTCGAGCAAGCAGTTCATCCAGAGCGATCTGATCCAGAGGGTCACGCAGATCATCGAGGAGACGAAGATCAACCCGGAGGGGCTGAAATTGGAGATTACCGAGAGCGCCGTGATGGACGACGTTGACACGGCGACCGAGATGCTCAAGAAGTTGCGCGCGCTCGGCGTCAAGTTGAGCATCGACGATTTCGGCACGGGCTACTCCTCCTTGAGTTATCTCCACCGTTTCCCGATTGACACTTTGAAGGTTGACCGCTCGTTCGTCGTCAACATGTCGGAGGATAGCGAGAACGTCGAGATCGTGAGGACGATTGTGAGCCTCGCGCAGAATCTCGGCATGAACGTGATCGCCGAAGGCGTGGAGACTAAAGAGCAACTCGCGGCGCTCAGGAAACTCGGTTGCGAAAACGGGCAGGGCTATCTCTTCTCCAAGCCGGTGGACGCGAAATCGGCGGAGAATTTGATCTGCGACACCTACACCATCGAACCCACAGTCGAACCGCTCGTCAACTCCGTCGGCTCGACGGAAAAAGTTGTTCGTTATCTGGTGGCGTAAATCCTGCGCGCCCTCGGGCACGCGCCCGTGCTCGCCTTCGCGCGGATAAATCATTCGAATTTTAATGCTGTTAGACTATCGCCGTCATTCGGCATCGGCGCGAGCTTGGCGCGGAGCGGACGTTGCGGCGAGGTCGAGACGGAAGACGATCATGTCGCGCACGGCGAGCCCGTTTTCATAGACGGGCTTTTCGTAATACCAGAAATAATCGTGCCGGACGTGGTCTATCCTGAATCCGCACTTCTGGTAGAAGATGATGTTGCCCGCGCTCGTGCTGCTCGTGCCGACGATCATCTCCGGCTTGCCGCGCCTGCGTGCTTCGTTGATTAGCCACGCGACGAAAATCTTGCCGAGACCCGCGCCCTGTCGCGTGGGGGCGACGGCGAGTTCGACCATCTCGCAAGGGTCGCGCGCCCAGCGCATCGTCGCCGCCCCGACGACGTGCCCGCCCGCTTCTTCCATCACGTAGACGGCATCGCTCAGATTACGCAGGCTCCAACGCAGCGCGCTCTCCGAAGGCTCGGCCAGCAAGAGAAGCGATAACAGCGCGCCTGTCTCTTCCTTTTGTGCCTCGCGTATGTTGACCTGCATGTTCGTGGAATCGGGTGTATTCTTCACGCCCGCCGGAGTGTATCATAGCGCAAACGTGCGCGGGGTTCGGGGCAGGTTTGTTGCGCGGAGCGTGATGCTTCCGAAGCATGTGGAGGTGTGGAAGGCATGGAGCATGAGACGAGAGTTCGCGGCGCGGGCGGCACTCCGGGCGGGCTTGGGCAGTTCTTTCTCGGGCTGGCGATGGCGGTGGCAGGAGCGTACCTGTTGACCAATCAAGTGGTCGTGACGAGCGGCTTCTGGTCTGTGTGGGGCTACAATGCTTTCGGCCTGTCGCTTTTGCCTCTCATCATCGGCATCGGCCTGCTGTTCTTCAACGGCAAATCCATTGTCGGCTGGCTGCTTTTGTTCGTGGGCGTCGTCGTCATCTTCACGGGCGTCCTGATGAATCTTCAAATCTACTTCCAGCCGACCAGCCTCTTCAACACTATCATCATGCTCGTGCTGCTGGCGGGCGGCATCGGTCTCGTTGCACGCGCAATCGTCGCGCACGAATGATGCGCGTTTCCGGCGAGTTCTCAGGCACTCGGGCGGTCGGGTGTGAGAGCGGCCTGCCGCAGTTGCCACACGGGATGTAATTCATACTTTGCCTCGCCTGCGGGTGAGCGTGATCGCACGTGCGTTCAGTGTTTCCTCTCCGGCGCGTCGCGCGTCTCCGCTTTGTCGGCCAGACCCATGCTGTGAAGTCCGAAGGAGCGACCGAGCGCCTCGACCTCGCGCTCGGCCTGCGGGACGAGCCTGCGCGCGTGACGCCCGACGACGCGTTCCGCGAGCGCGCTCGCGAAGAGTTGGCGGACGGCGGCGAGCGGCGCGAGCGAGCGCGGCACGTAGATTTTGCGCCTGCGCCGCTCGATGGCCGCGACGAACGCCCCGGCGCAAGTCTCGACCGAAGTGACGGAGCCGAACGGCCCCGGCAGCACGCCGAGTATCTCGTTGAAACTTCTCAGATCGTGTTGCTGGTCGCGCACGAGGTCTGTGTCGATCCAGGCCGGATGCGCCACGCCGACGCCCACTCCCTTGTGCGCCAGTTCCAGCCTGAGCGCGTTGCCGAACTGTTCGACGCCGCTTTTCGAGGCCGCGTAAGTGGAGATGCCCGGCAGCGGCGCGAGCGCAGCCGCCGACGAGACGAGCAGGTAGTAGCCACGTCTGGCCGTGACCGGCGCGAGCGTCGCGCTGACGGTGCGCACGACGCCGATCAAATTAACTTCTATCGTGCGCACGAGCGCCTCGACGGGCGCGACGGCCACCGTGCCGTTGCTGGCAATTCCGGCGTTGGCGACGACCACGTCAAGGCCGCCGAGCGCGTCGAGCGTGCCCGCAACGGCGCGCTCTAAAGCAGTTTGATCCGTCACGTCGCACTCGAACCAGATGTGCCCGTCGCCCGCAAGAGTCGCGGCCAACTCCGACAGGCGTTCCGGTTCAAGTCCGACGAGCGACAGGCGCGCGCCGCGCTCGGCGAGCAGGCGCGCACACGCTGCGCCGATGCCGCGCGCCGCGCCCGTGATGAGCACGACCTTGCCGGAGACGCTGTTGGTAACCATAAGACAGTTCCTCTTGACGGGAGAGAATTTGAAGCTATCACGATCAGCGAAGGTCGCCGCTGCTGCCGACCTCCAGCACGTACTCGGCGGGATTCAGACGCGCGAGGCGGCGTCGGAAGCGCCAGGTGGAATCAGGCCAGAGCGTGGAGTTGCGACCCGTGCGGTCGAGATACCAACTCGCGCAGCCGCCCGCCGTCCAGACAGTTCCTTCCATACGCTTCTGCACCTCTCCCACGTAAGCCGCCTGTGCATCGGCGCGCGGTTCGATGCTGCTCGCGCCCTGCCGCCGCATGTAGTCGAGCGCGTCGAGCACGTGTTCGATCTGCGCTTCCAGCATGATGAGCACCGAGTTGTGTCCGAGTCCGGTGTTCGGCCCCATCAGGATGAAGAGGTTGGGAAAGCCTGAGACGGTTGTGCCGAGGTGCGCCTGCGGGCTGCCCGCCCACGCCTCCGCAAGCGTCTGACGCCCGCGCCCACGCACGTGTTTCGCCATCGGCTGATCCGTGACGCGAAAGCCCGTGCCGAAGATGATCGCGTCCACAGCACGTTCGACGCCGTCTTCGCCGACGATTGAACGCGCGCGCACCTCCGCGACGCCCTCTGTGATCAACTCGACGTTCGGGCGCGTGAGCGACGGCAGGTAATCGTTCGAGACGAGGACGCGCTTGCAGCCGATGGCGTAGCGCGGCGTGAGTTTCGCGCGAAGTTCCGGGTCTGACACGGACTTCTTAAGATGGCTGAGCGCGATGCGCCGTACTACCTTCGAGACCCAGATGTAACGGAAGGCGAAGACCAGCGACTCGCGCAGCAAATAGAGACCCGCGCGCACGGCGCGCTGAGCGACGGGGAAGCGTCGAAACAGGCGTCGCTTGCGCAGGCCGAGCGGGCGGTCGTGGCGCGGCATGATCCAGGGCGGCGTGCGCTGGAAGATGTGCAGCCGCGCCACCTTCGGCTGTATTTCGGGGACGAACTGGATGGCCGACGCGCCCGTCCCGATGACGGCCACGCGACGATCCGTGAGGTCGAACGTGTGATCCCAACGGGCGGAGTGGAAGACGCGCCCCTCGAAGCGTTCGAGTCCGCGCAACTCCGGCATCTTCGGTTCGCTCAAAGCGCCCGAAGCCAGCACGAGCGCCGAGGCCGTGTACTGTCCCTGCGAAGTTTCGATGCGCCACACGCGCGCCCGCTCGTCCCAGTCCGCTTCGCGCACCTCGCAGCGGAAGCGTATGTGCGGCAGCACGCCGAAGTCGCGCGCACAGTGTTGCAGGTACGCCCAGATTTCCGGCTGCGGCGAATAGCTGCGCGACCAGCCGGGATTCGGCGCGAAGGAGAACGAGTAGAGGTGCGATTGCACGTCGCAGGCGCAGCCCGGATAACTGTTGTCGCGCCACGTCCCGCCGACATCCCCGGCGCGTTCGAGCACGACGAAGTCCTCGACGCCCTCTTGCTTGAGCCGGATGGCCGTGCCCAAGCCCCCGAAGCCGCTCCCGATGATCGCAATTCGCGCGTGCATGCTGCGCCCGCCTGCTTGCTCCAACTTGTTCTCCTCGCTGTAATCCCTGCTCTATAGTGTACCAGAGCGCCGCGTGCGGTCTGATATTCGCGAGAGGCTGTGTGTTTCCGACCCGGTCGGGCGCGGATGATTAGGAGAAAGGAGACGCGATGCTGTTCATGGTGATCGAACGCTTTAAGAATCGTGATGCCGGAGCCGTGTACCAGAGATTCCGCGAGCGAGGCCGGATGCTGCCCGACGGGTTGAACTATATCGAAAGCTGGACGGAAGCTACCTTTGAACGCTGCTTTCAATTGATGGAATGCGAAGACCCGCGTTTGTTCGACGAGTGGGTATCACGCTGGCAGGATTTGGTGGAGTTCGAGATCGTTCCCGTCGTCTCGTCAACAGAAGCGGCAAATTCGATCAAGCAATCGCTTTGATTCTTGCTTCATCCCATTCGACACGTACTGAGCCGATTTTATGATTTTCCGCGAAGCCACGATGGAAGATATTTCCGCCCTATCCGAAGTGCGCCTGTCGGTGCGGGAAAATGTCTTATCCGATCCGAACCGGATAACGCCCGAAATGTATAGAAAGTATTTATGCGAAACGGGCAAGGGTTGGCTTTGTGAAGTGGATGGCGAGGTCGTCGGGTTCTCGGTAGCTTCGCTGAAGGATGCTTCCATCTGGGCTTTGTTCGTGAAGCCGAGCTATGAAGGAAGGGGCATTGGCCGGAGGCTTCTGCATCTGGCTACCGGATGGCTGTTCGACATGGGAATTTCAAGAATCGTTTTGAGCACGGAAGTCGGCACACGCGCCGACAGATGGTATGAGCGACAGGGGTGGAAGCGCGGCCAGATCAGGCCGGACGGTGAAGTGTGGTACAGGCTGGATAAATCAAGCCGAACCTGACAACCCATGCAAACGGACTCGCCCCCGGCAAGTCTCTTATCTTTGGAGTTAATCGCCCGCCGTTTAATTCGAGCGCCGGGCGCGTGCGAAATTATTGCCACAAAATCTGTCAGCGCGGTGTTTTATCAATAGGCTCGCCTTAACTTCGGAGCACACACGAGAGGACAGGTACCCAACCCTTTACCTGTCCGGCCTTGACCGCGTTCCTGTCTGGATTTTACAGCCCGGCGCAAAGTCCCCGGCAATTAAGCGAACGCGTCGAGAAAAAGATAAACCGCACCTCTCGACGAGGGTTTAACTTGAGGAGGATGTTTTATGAAATTGCGTAATAATATTTTACTGTTCGGTTTTTGTTCTCTTCTTCTCTCGACCTCTGCCGTGAAGGCTCAACTCGGCATTGTTGACCAGAATGCCAGGGTTAAACCGGCGCTTGTTATTCTGGGGACTTATCACATGGGAACGCCGGGCAACAATGTAGTAAACGGCAAAGTTGACGATATTACTTCTCCCGAACGACAAAAGCAGATGGTTGAACTTATCGAAAAGCTGGAGAAATTCAGACCGACCAAGATCGTGGTCGAATGCGACCTTGAGGCCGACGCGAAAACTAAGGAAACCTACGATAAATACTTAGCGGGAACCTATCAACTCTCTAAAAACGAAACCAATCAGATAGGTTTTCGCCTGGCGAAAGAGTTGGGACATAAAAAAGTTTACTGTGTTGATTGGAGTGACTTCTGGGACGACCCGACAATCCATTATGAAAAATATGCTGCCAAAGATGCCGAGTTGGATAGTTTCCTCAAGGGAATTTATCGAAATCTAAAGACGGAAGTGGACGCGGAGCACGAAAAACTATTCACCCTGCCGGTTATCGAACAACTCGTTTTGCTCAATCAACCCGACCGCATCGAGAAATCCCACAAAATCTATTTTGACATCATGCGCATCGGACGCGGCAAAGAGTATATCGGAGCAAACTATGTTTCGTGGTGGTACAGAAGAAATCTGACCATTCTCAACAACATCATCAGACTCACCGATTCGCCGAGTGACCGCGTGCTCGTAGTTTACGGCTCCGGGCACCTGAAACTTCTGACGCAGTTTGCCAAAGAATCAGATTTCTATAACGTGGAAAGTCCTTTGAAATATCTCGAAAGCAAGAAGTAAATATTTTCCGTCACAAGCGCACATCACACCGGCTTACACTTTGGTGTGGTTGCATATTCACATGGCGATGCGCGCTACACGCACGCAAAAGAACGCCCCGACGAAAGCAGCCGCCCGCAGTTAGGACGCTCTTTCGGCCAGACTTACCAGCATCTCGGCAACGAAAACAAAAACGGCGGAAGCAGTCCCGCCCTAAGTCTCTGAATCTTTTGGTGGAGCAGAGGGGGTCGAACCCATGACCTCCGCATTGCGAAACATCCAAAGTCGTCGTTTTCATTTGGATGCGTTTGCACACATTTGCATACATTCTACGTTGCAGTCGTCACAGGAACACGCCCCGTCGCAAGCGGGGCTTTTCTTTTGCACACGTTTGTATGCCTTTGCATACGCTCAAGTCAAATTCCGGTCAATCAAAAGCGTAAGGTATATTATTACCGCTTACTACATTATGCGCGCAGTGGTGATGATTCATTCATTGAAGTAAGTAGATCTCGCTTTATCGGTAATTGAATTGCGCACATCGCCATCAACGTCATTTTTATCTACTAATTCCATCTGTTGCAACTTAGTGGTTCTTTTCCCTACAAGTTGATAAGTAGTATTAATAAGAACGGAAATCTCCTTCGCGCGCATTTTTTTCCCCTCATCATGTAGAGTTTCAAGAATCTCAAGTTCTACCTTCTCTAACATTAAATCATTGCTCAGTTTTTCAACTTCTGACTTGAATTCTTCACCGAGCACCACCATTGAACAGCGCCCTACTTTACACTCAGGGCACTGCCAATTGAACATCTCGAAGCTTTCGCGTCTGTCCGTAGAATAACTCGCTGAGCAGTCTGAACACCGAATGGTTCTACTTTTAGCTAAAAATTCGTGGATAGTTCTATTGTAGTTAAAAGACCTCTGAACAAAATAACTACGATCATCTCGTCTACCTCTGGGATACCCCCAAGGTATTCTTTCCGACTCGCACAAGCCATAGAAGAATGCGTAGATGGAAACATCATTTCCATCTTTGTCTCTCATATCATGGTATTTAGTTAGTAAAAAGTTAAGCTCTAAAGAAGAGAGAACCTTCTCAAGATTTGGACTAACACCAAAGTGACTAGCAGGCGGATTAGTCAATCCGTTGAAATAGGTTCCTCCAATTTCACCTGAGTTAATCCGGCGGCGAACGCTCTTTGCCTCATTAATGAGTACGCGTAATAGTTCTTGCTGATTATGACGATCAAGTTTTCTTTCAAAGGGTTCTAGGGCAAAGCGATTCAATCTGTCGAAGTACAGAGCAACTACATTTTCATAGTACTTTTGCGATGCAAGCCGGATTGCGACCGGTGTGATAGATAAACCTTTGGAAACTCTGTCTAAATAACAGTTCTGTAGAATGTAGCCCATCAATCGCGGTACGTTGAATGTACTCTCAAATAGCAGTCTCATAATGCTAGAAACACTATCACTCGAATCAAGATAATCTTCGAAATTTTCGCCAAACGCACTAAAACGCTTTTGTATCAATCGCGTTGTATAGTTAACTGCTGACTCTTCGGCAGATTGAACGTCAACATCCTTATAAAGGGAAGAGAAATCGAGTGAAAGTGTATCTACTTTGCTAGGGTCAATTTTCCCGTAGTAGATACGTCCTGGGTACCCCGCGACTTTCAGTTTTACACGTTCGTCGCTCGTGTTGTTCAGTGGTGAAAGAATTACATCTACAAATAATTTTTGATTGATCCATTCGATTTCTGAGAAATCATCAAAGAAAATTATAAGCCGCTTTAGCCCCGCCTCATCAAGTAGATTTCGCACCTCATCCAAAAAAGAGATGAATGGGAATGACCTGAGAATTACATCT
>DASQDV010000513.1:0-14429 GCA_035633995.1 Pyrinomonadaceae bacterium
GCTTGATTCGAGACGCGCCGCCAGTTGTCGCCCGCGTCGTCCGAACGATAAAGCGTGCCGTCTTTCGATTCCGTGATCGCATAGACGATGTTCGGGCTGCTCGGCGCAACCTTGACGCCGATGCGACCGATGAGCTTCGGCAAGCCCGTCGTCAGCCGGTTCCAGGTGCGCCCGCCGTCGATGGATTTGAAGACGCCGCCGCGCTCGCTGCCGCTGCGGTGCGTCCAGGGCGTGCGGCGGAAATTCCAGACGCCCGCATAGAGCACGTTCGGGTTGACGGGGTCGATGTCCAAGTCGGAGATGCCGTGCTCGGTGTCCAGATAAAGCGTCTTCGTCCACGTCCTGCCGCCGTCCGTCGTCATAAAGACGCCGCGCTCGTCGTTTGCGCCGAAGGCGTGGCCGAGCGCGCCGACGTAAACCACATCCGGGTTGCGGGGGTTGATGACGATGCGCGAGATGTGGCGCGTGTCGCGCAGACCCATGTGCCGCCAGGTCTTGCCGCCGTCGGTTGACTTGTAGACGCCGTCGCCGAACGAGACGCTGTTGCGCACGTTCGATTCGCCCGTGCCGACCCAGACCACTTCCGGGTTCTTCGGTTCGAGCGCGATGTCGCCGACGGAGATGGTGCCCTGTCGCTCGAAGATGGGTCGCCACGTCTGCCCGCCGTTGGTGGTCTTCCAGATACCGCCCGAAGCCGTGCCGACGTAGACGATGTTGGGGTCGCCCGCCACGCCTTCCACGTCAGCCGTGCGCCCGCCCATGTTGGCCGGGCCGATGCTGCGCCATTCGAGGCGCTCGAAGGGGCTGGCGGCGGTCGGCACGGGCTTCTCATCCGGTGCCGCCGTGCCCGTGTTCTTCGCAGGGCTGCCCGCTTCCTTCGCCGGGTCGAAACGCTCTTCGGGCGTTGCGGTCGGCGTGGGCGTCGGAGACGGCGTCTGTTGCTGCGCCGCGACGTGGTTTGAAAAAGTTGTGCAGAGGAAAAAGAGCAGGGCTAACGCCCACACCTGAGGCAACCGGAATTTCAGCATGAGCACGACTCCTGAACGGCGAGACTTGAATAAAATAGAATGGAGCTGAAAAGATAAACCAACTCTGGCTTGCGAGTCTATTGATAGATTCGAGAATGTGTAAAGAAAAGTTTCCCGCATTGAAGATTTCCGGCGGCTTGCAGTTGACTGTGAGTGATTCGACCGACGCCCGGCTATCATCTGCTGCGGTTGACAACCGCCGCGTGAAAACGACATAAGAAACACGTCCTAATCTGACCGGAGAACCGCCACCGCGCCGCCCGTACGAATGTTCAAACGCCTCCTGCTTCCGCTCGCGCTCCTGCTCGTCGCAGCTCTCGCCCTCGCCCTCTTCATCTTTTATCGCTGGCGAGACAAGCCGACGCCGACCCTCGCGGGCTGGCGCGCAACTGTCACGACGCTGGCGGGCGACGGCTCGCCCGGCGCGCAGGATGCACAGCCGGCCACGCGTGCGCGCTTCCAAAACCCTTTCGGCATCGCCGTTGACGCGCGCGGCAACGTCTATGTCGCAGACGCGGGCGAGAGCAATCGCATACGCAAGATCGCGGCGGGCGACGGCACGGAAAAAGAAGCAACAGCGGCGTCGGCGGTGACGACGCTCGCGGGCGGCGTGGAGGGCTTCGCAGACGGCGCGGGAGGCGCGGCATCTTTCAACACGCCCTCGGGCATCGCCATTGACGCGCGCGGCAATCTCTACGTCGCCGACACGTCGAACAACCGCATACGCAAGGTAACGCCCGAAGGCGTGGTTTCGACACTCGCGGGCGACGGCGCAACAGGCTCGCGCGACGGCGCGGCGGGCGAAGCGCAGTTCAACTCGCCTGTCGGCATCGCCGTTGACGAGCGCGGCGAGCGCGTCTATGTCGCAGACACTTACAACGACCGCATCCGCCTGATCACGACGACCGACGGGCAGGTGAGAACACTCGCGGGTGGCAGCGCGCCCGGATACGCGGACGGCGCGGGCGCGCTGTTCGACACGCCCTGCGCGCTCGCCCTCGCACGGGACGGCTCGCTGTTCGTCGCGGACACGGGCAACCGGCGCCTGCGCAAGCTGTCGCCGGACGGGCAGGTCTCGACGCTCGCGCTCACGCGCGCGTCGGACGGCGCGCAGTTTGACGAAGCGTTTGAGCCGATGGGGCTTGCGCTCACGCACGACAATTTTCTCTACGTCGCGGAGCGCGAGCGCGGTCGCGTCTGGCAGGTCGCGCCCGACGGGCGCACCGCGCACTTGATAGCGGGCGACGGTTCGAACGCCGCCGTCGGCACACCGGCCGAAGCGCGCTTCAATCAACCCGCAGGCATCGCGGTTGATAAGACGGGCGCTTTGTACGTCGCCGACAGCGCAAACTATCTCGTGCGTAAGTTGACGCCGACCGAGAGCGCGCAGGGTAAGAACGAGGCCGCTGCTGTAGCGGCGAACGCTGGTTCGCCGCCGGGCGCGAATACATCGCCGGACAATTCTGCGAACAACTCACAATTCTTCGACGGCGGAAGCGATGCGCTGCCGCGCCTGTCGGCTGAAGCGCTCGGCATCAAGTCGCTGCCCTGGCCGCTCGACCCGCAAGGCAGTTGGCATGAAGTCGCCGCGACGATGGGCGAGGTGCGCGGCAGCTACGACACCACAGACAGCCGCCACCACCTGCACAGCGGCATAGACATCTTCGGCACTTACGGTCAGACGGTGCGCGCCGTCCTTGAAGAAAAGGTCGAGAGTCCTTTGACCAACTGGGGGCACGGCGAACTCAACGAGGGCTTGAGAGTCGGCGTGATGGTTTACGTGCACCTGAAAGTCGGGCGCGACGAGCAGGACAAGTTGATTGACGAAGCGCGCTTCACGCCCATGCGCGACGCCGGAGGCAAACTCACGCGCCTGCGCATCAAACGCGGCACGCGCTTTCGCGCGGGCGACGCGCTCGGCACGATCAATCGCATGTACCACGTCCACATGAATTTCGGCGCGCCGAACGCCGAATCGAACCCGCTCCAACTTCCCCTCGCCGGATTCACGGACAGGAGCGCGCCCGTCATCGAACGCGACGGCGTTCAACTCTTCGACGCTTCAAGCAACACGCGTCTCACGGAAAAACGCGACGGTCGCCTCGTCGTCCCCGCGCTCTCTCAGGTGCGGATCGTGGTTGACGCCTACGATCAGGTTGACGGCAATCAAGCGCGCCGCCGTCTCGGTCTCTACAAACTCGGTTATCAACTTTTGCGTGCGGACGCCGCCCCCGCGCCCGGCTTCGACGAGCCGCGCATCACGATGGAATTCGACCGCATGCCGCCCGACCGCGAAGCCGTGAAGATCGCCTACGCGGACGAGAGCGGCATCACCGTCTACGGCAGCAAACGCACGCGCTTCCTCTACGAAGCGACGAACTTCGTGCGGCACGGGCGCGCCGCGCGCTCGTCGTGGGACGCTTCCGCCTTACCTGCGGGCGACTACACGCTGCGCATCCACGCCTCTGATTACAACGGCAACGTTGCGACGGCGGGGCGCGACGTGGAGATCAGGATTGAAAACAAGTGAGCGGACGGACTGAAAAAGTTTGTCGCGCGGCTGACCCGAAAAATGTGACCGGCCTTTAGCTCCTCGTGGCGACAACTTCGAGATACTCTCCTTCAACCTCGGTCGTGTCGTCCGTCGCCTGATTATGCTCCGTCCACAACTGCTCCAGATCGCGTCTGAGCGCAGCCTGCCCGTCTGCGTCGAGCGCATCGAACGCGCGCTGCGTCGGGCCGTAATATTTGCGGAAGGACTCGACCACCCCGGCGGGCGGAAACGGGTATTTGAACGGGCACATCCGGCGCGTCAACTGTAAATCCGCGATTCCATCGCGCAGCCGCTCACGCACCGTCTCCTCGTCTCCCCACTTGAGGGGCGACGGTATGTTCGGCGGAGGCGGCACATGTCTGCCGGTGATCTTGAACTTCTGGCCGATGAATCCGTCCGGTGTCCAGTTCGCCATCGCGATCCGTCCGCCCGTTCGGCAGACGCGCACGAGTTCAGCCGCCACCAGTTCGGGACGCGGCGCAAACATCGCTCCGAACATACTCACGACTACATCAAAGGCCGCGTCCCGATACGGCAGATTCTCCGCGTCGCCTTCGTCAAACTGGATCGTCAAGCCTTCGGACGCGGCGCGCCCCCGCGCCTGTTCGAGTAAATTCGTGGCGATGTCAACCCCAATCACAATTGCGCCCGCACGCGCCGCCGGTATCGCCAGATTACCGCTGCCGCAAGCCACGTCAAGCACGCGCTCGCCCGGCTTGAGCGCAAGGCGTGCGATAAATTCCTCCGCACCCGTCTCGATATGCTTTGCGACCTCGCCGAAATCACCGGTCATCCACATCGCTTTGAGCCGGGCTTTCAACGCTTCCATCTCAGGGTTAATTGTGCTCATAGCTCGTCTTCTTTCAAATAGAGTTTTTCGTGACAAAAGGCAGCCGCCCGGCGTTCGAATTGATGCGATCAAAAGCTCTTAATCGCAGTTCGGGACGCCGACAAAACAGGGAAGCTGATCAATGATTGCAACTCCCCACAGCCATGCGATGACGACCAGAAAAGCGACTCTGAACAAGAGCGTCACAGGATTTGCCAGGATGTTGTTTCCCGCCCGAACGGATCGCACTACCGGCGCGAGCAGGAAGATGAAGACCATCGGTAAGAGCCACAACAGGCCAAATAGTACGACCGGGTCGAGGAGGTTTTGCCTGCGTGAGGGATTAAACAGCAGATCGAGGAGCGCGAACGGCAGCACGAGGAAAAAGCTGATCACCGCCGCCGCTTTCGGGTTTGCGCCGATGTTTTTCAACGGGTCTTCATTTAGTAGAACATCTCGCATTGGCGAACCTCCTTTTCGAAAAGGATGCTTTAATTTACCGGCGCATCCGGTTCAACCGTGAGCCGCCCGACGCCCCGATTAAACTGCGCCGGGCGCAAGGCAGTTCAAGTCGCGATGCAGGAGGCAGCATGAAAGGGATGCTGCCTCCTGCGTCGGGTCGCATGAGTTGTTAGCGTCGGCGTGTTGCGAATCACTGGTATTCAATCCGTTAAGGCCTCGCCTCGAAGATAAGATTGAAGGGCGTTTCGGTTGCGCGCCTGAAGTGTGTGAATCCTCCGGCGGTAACGACCTCGCGCATTCTGGCTTCACCCGCTTGCGCTCCGAGTGCGAGTCCTACTTCCTGTGATAGAGAAGCCGGAGTGCAGAGCAATGTCGAAGCGGAATAATAGATGCGTCCGACCGGATTCAGATTGTCTTCCACTCGATCCCCTGCAAACGGTTCGACGATCATCCATGTCCCGTCAGGAGCGAGTGAGCCTCGGACGTGCGCCGCCGCGCCGACCGGATCGCCCATATCATGCAGGCAATCGAAGAACGTGACGAAGTCGTAGTTGTCCCCCGGATAATCTTTAGCCTTGGCAACCGCGAACTCCACACGGTCGGCCACTCCCGCCTCAGACGCCTTTTGCCGCGCCATTTCGATGGACTTATCATGGTAATCGAAACCGACGAAAGTAGAATTGGGGAAAGCCTGCGCCATCAGAATTGTCGAAGCGCCAAGCCCGCACCCCACGTCTGCTACTTTCGCCCCCGCCTTGAGCTTGGCCTCGACTCCGTCAAAAGCGGGAATCCAAGTGCTGACCAGATTGGCGGCATAACCGGGTCGGAAAAACATTTCCGTCCCGCGAAACAACCCGTGATCGTGTTGATGCCAGCCGAAACCCTCTCCCGTGCGAAACGCTTCGGTAATCTTCGGCACGGCTTTCAGCGCAGAGACGGACAGCAAAAAAGCTCCGGGTAAATATGCCGGACTCTGTTCGTCGGCCAGAGCGAAGGCTTGCTCCGGGGTGAGAAAGTAACGCGCTGTCTCCGCATCATATTCGACGTAACCTCCCGCCGCCTGCGAGCACAGCCACTCGCGCACGTAACGCTCGGTCGTGCCCGTTCGCTCGGCCAGTTCGGCGGAAGTAAGAGGTTGCTCTGCCTGAGCCAGTGCCTTGTAGAGACCGAGGCTTTCGCCGATCACAACCAGACCGGCGTGGAATGCGGCGCCGAAGTCTGCGACGAACTTGCCCAACAATTGATTCAACTTTTCTTCATTGACAGACATTCTACTCTCTCCTTTGGCAAGCAGTTAGTCAGGCGCGAGGGTGCCTTACAAAAATTTATTTTGTCGGCTGAGCTGCGCAATAAATAGTTGACTCGCCGCCCCTTTTAGCATAAAAGCTCTCTCGATTTACCTCCCCTAACAGTAGCCGCGTAGTCTGGCAGACATATACTTTAACAGAAAAGGCCGGGGTGTTGTCTCCGGCGAGAAGGCTTATGTCATGAAGGTCAGAGTCAGAGCATCTCTATCCATCGTCTTCGTCTCTCTTATCTTTGTCTTCCCCTCCTGTAAGCGGTTCAGACAGCCGGAGCTGTCGGAAGTTGATACGATTGATCGCCGGTCGAATCTGTCGCTGGTTGCGCCGGTCGAGCACGACCTCGCAAAGATTAAAGAGCGCGGCACGTTGACCGTTCTCGCGCCTTACAATTCCACAACCTATTTCCTCTATCGCGGCGAACCGCTCGGTTACGAGTTCGAGTTGCTGCGCTCCTTCGCCGAAGCGCAAGGGTTGGCGCTGAAAGTCGTCGTCGTCACCGACCCGAAAAGCCTCTTCCCTCTGCTCAATAGCGGCGATGGCGACATCGTCGCGGCGCGCCTCGTCCCGACCGAGCAGGACAAGCAGCATGTCGCCTTCACGAACGCCCTGTATCGCACCGAACCGGCGCTCGTGCAACAGGAAAAGCCCGCGACCGAGACCGACCCGGTCACGGAGAAAGCCTTACAGCCCGGCCCCCACGAAGAGTTGCCGGAAATAGACATTCAGGCGCGGCTCATCACGAGGCCGGCGCAACTGGCGGACAAGACCGTCCACCTGCCCGACCGGTCTCCCTACGAGCAGACGCTCATCGAACTGGCCGACAACATCTCGGGCGATATTCATGTCATAGAGATGGGCGGCGCGATTCAGGACGAGGCGCTCGCGCAGAAGGTGGCGCGCGGCGAGGTTGATTTCACCATCATGCAAAGCAACCTTGCCGAGTTGAAAGAGTCTGAGTTCGCAAACCTGAAGGTTCGTCCCGTCGTCGGGCGTTCGCACAGCGTGGCGTGGGCGGTCAGGAAGAACGCGCCCGAACTGATGAACGCGCTCAACACCTGGATCGCAGAGGAACAAAACGGGGCGCTCTTCGACCGTCTCTATCAAAAATATTTCAAAGACCGCAGGAGTTACAAAGAGCGCGTCGATAGCAAATATCTTACTTCCCAAACCGGCAAACTCTCCGAGTTCGACGAACTGCTCAAACAGTATGCGCCCGAACTGAACTGGGACTGGCGCTTGCTGGCCTCGCAGGCGTTTCAGGAATCGCGCTTCAAACCGGAAGCGCGTTCGTGGGCGGGGGCGACGGGTCTGCTGCAACTGATGCCGCGCACGGCGCAGGCGCATGGGGTCAAAAACCCGCGCGACCCGGAGGACAACGTGCGCGGAGCCGTCCGCTTCCTCCAGTGGCTGGCGGCGCATTGGACGAAGCGCATCCCGAACGAAGGCGAACGCCTCAAATTCATTCTGGCTTCCTACAACGCCGGCGCAGGGCACGTCGAAGACGCGCAACGCCTGGCCGAGAAGTACAAAGGGAACCCCGAAGCGTGGGAAGATGTCTCCTACTGGCTGCTGCAAAAGTCAACACAGCAATACTCCACCGACCCGGTCGTGAAATTCGGTTTCTGTCGAGGACTTGAACCCGTCAACTACGTCAAGTTGATCCTCGAACGCTACGACCACTACAAGCAGTTCGTCGTCAACTAAAGAATTGCTCAGGTGCCTTCGCCAAACACAGCTTCAAACATCGAAGTCTTTCATCATTTCATAGTAGGCAGCAATCTAACTTAAATTATACGCCCTAAAAAGCGCCATATTTTACACCCTTTCAGCCGTCTATCCCGCCGGGCTCCTCACATCGTGCTAAGAAATTCGCGCTCTGCGCTCAGCGTTTCTTATCTTTTTCCAGCATCGGTTTGAGATGTTGATAGACGGTCTCGGCGACGAGGCGTGTGCCTTCGGGGTTGGGGTGGACGCCGTCGGCCTGGTTGAGGTTTTCGATTCCGGCGACGCGGTCGAGGAAGAAGGGGATGAGCACGAGGTCGTATTCTTTGGCGAGCGCGGGGAAGACTTCCATGCTGGCGCGTTGATATTCCGCGCCGGAATTGGTGGGGGCAAGCATGCCTGCGAGCAACACCTCGGCGCCGCGTGCGCGCGAGCGTTCGATGATTTGGGCGAGGTTCTTGCGCATCTCGGAGGTGGGCAGGCCGCGCAGGATGTCGTTTGCGCCGAGTTCGAGGATGACGAAACGCACGTCGCCTTCGAGCGCCCAGTCGAGACGGCGCAGGCCGCCTGCGGTCGTATCGCCCGAAACTCCCGCGTTGACCACTTCGTATTCAAAAGCATCGCGTTTGAGTTGTTCTTGTAAGAGCGCCGGGTAACTTTCGTGAAGGGCAAGGCCGTATCCTGCCGTCAGGCTGTCGCCGAGCGCGACGATCTTCGGGAGACTCTTCTGTGCCGGAGTCGTCGCTGCCGCCGGCGTCGTCGTAGTCGGCGGAACGGGCGCGGGCGGTTGATTGTTGTCGCCGCCGCCGCAGGCGCAGAGCATAAAGGCGGCGAGTAGTGTTAAGCTGTATGAAATAAATTTACGCATGATTGAATTATACAGGCTCAGGAAAGAAGTTCCTTCCGGCGCGGAGACGTTGACGATCCTGCACTCGCTCGATCTCTTGATCCCCGACGGGCAGTTCGTCTCTATCGTCGGCCCTTCGGGGAGCGGCAAGTCAACCTTGCTCGGACTCATTGCCGGACTCGACGCGCCGACCGCTGGCGAGATACGCATTGACGGCGCGACGATCACCGCGATGGATGAAGACGCGCTCGCGCACTTGCGCGGCCAGAAGATCGGCATCGTCTTTCAATCCTTTCATCTCATCTCATCGCTCACGGCCTACGAAAACGTGCTCGTGCCGATGGAGATCGCGGGGCTGCGGGATGCCCCGCAGCGTGCGCGCCAGCTTCTCGAAGACGTTGACCTGACGGCGCGGGCGCATCATTACCCTTCGCAGTTGTCGGGCGGCGAACAGCAGCGCGTCTCGATTGCCCGCGCCTTCTCGAACAACCCTTCGCTCCTGCTGGCCGACGAGCCGACCGGAAATCTCGACTCTAAGAACGGTCGCCACGTCTTCGACCTCATGTTGAAACTCAACCGCCAGCGCGGCACGACGCTCGTGCTCATCACGCACGACCACGAACTCGCCGCGCTCGCAGACCGCCGCATCGCGCTTCGCGACGGGCGCGTCGTGAGCGATAGCGGCAGCGCGAATGACGCGGGCGAGGCGGCAAACCTTGAAGACGACGCGGCGGGCGACGACGCTCTGGAAGCGGCGGGACAGCAACAGGGGCGGCGATGAAATTCATCTGGCGCATGGCGCGGCGCGAGATACGCGCTTCGTGGAAGCGTTTGCTCTTCTTCTTCCTGTGCATCGGCATCGGCGTCGGCGCCATCGTCGCGCTGCGTTCGACCATTCAGAACGCATCGGCGGCGATGGTTGCGGAGGCGCGGCAAATTCTGACCGCCGACGTGCAGGTTGATTCGTCGCGCGAGATCAACGAACAGACGCGCGCCGTCGTCGCACGTATCGCACAGGCGCGCGGTGTGGCGGCGCAGACGCAGACCATCGAGGCTTCGACGATGCTGCGCCCGGCCGATGCGACGCGCGAGGGCGCGTTGATGGTCGAGTTGAAGGGCATCGAAGCGCCTTACCCGCTCTACGGAGAGTTCAAACTGGCGAACGGCGAACAGTTCACACACGCGCTGTTAGAGAACGGCGGCGTGGTCGTCGCCGCGTCGCTGCTTGAGCGTCTGAGTTTGAAGGTCGGCGACGAGGTCAAGCTCGGGAACTCTACGTTTCAGATACGCGGGGTGATCGGGCAGGAGCCGGGCGCGACGGGCGGCTTCCGCATCGGGCCGCGCGTCTTCATCGCGCGCGGGGCAATCGCGGCGACCGGCCTGACCGGCTTCGGCAGCCGCGCGCGCAACAGGATTCTCCTGAGCGTCCCCGCCGCAGAGATGAACGCGCTCGTCACTGACCTGCGCGCGGGACTCAAAGAGAGCCTGGTCAGCGTTCGCTCTTACAAGGATTCGCAGGAAGGATTGAGCGAGCAGTACGCGCGCTCGGAGAACTATCTTTCGCTGACCGGCTTGGTCATACTCGTGCTCGGCGGCATCGGCGTGTCGAACGTGACGCGCGTTTTTATCGAGCAGAAGAAGCGCACCATCGCCGTGCTCAAATGCGTGGGCGCGTCGAGCCGTATGATTGCGGGCGTCTATCTCGCGCAGGTGCTGGCGCTGGGGCTGGCGGGGAGTTTGTTCGGCGTCGTGCTGGCGAAGGGCGCGTTGCTGTTCGTCGCGCGGCGTTTCGCGGAGACGCTGCCCGCGAACATGAATTACGAGTTGACGGCGGGCGCAATCGCGCAAGGTCTGGCGCTCGGCCTGTTGATCTCGCTGCTGTTCTCCGCGCTGCCGCTTCTGCGCGTGCGGCGCATCAAACCGAACATGCTGCTGCGCGAAGACGCGGGAGGCGCGGAAGGAACTGTCCAGCCCGGCGCAGAAGGCGCGGTGAACTGGCGTCGGCGTCTCGGCGGCGCGTTGTCGCTTCGTCGCATCGGCTTCGCGCGCGCGCTCGTGGCGCTCGCGGTGGTAGCTGGTCTGGTCTTGCTCGCGGCGTGGCAGGCGGGGTCGTTTCGCGTGGGCGCGTTCTTCATGGCGGGCTTGGCCGTGACGGCGGGCGCGCTGCAACTGACGGCGATGCTCGTCATCCTTCTGGTGCGGCGCGCGCGGCACGTGCGCTCGTTCGCGCTCCGGCACGCCGTCAACAGCCTCTATCGTCCGGGCAACCAGACGCGCGTGGTGGTGCTGGCCGTCGGCCTCGGCGCGTTCCTCGTCATCGCCACGCAATCGCTGCAAATGAATCTCGTGCGCGAGTTTGATCCGGCACAGCGGGCGCAGTTGCCGAACATGTTTTTGATCGACGTGCAGACGGATCAGAAAGAGGGCGTCGAAGAACTCGTGACGCGTGCGACGGGCGAACGCCCCACGCTCGTCCCCACCGTGCGCACGCGCATCGCCGCCATCAACGGGCAGAGCATCGACATCGACGACAAAGGGCGGCGCGCGCAACGCGGCATGTTGGGGCGCGAGTACGTCGTTACCTACAGGCCGCAGCTTGAGCAGAACGAGACCATCGTAGCGGGCAAATTCTGGGACGCCAGCCCCGCCCCCGAACCCGAAGTTTCAATTGAAGAAGGGATGCGCGGCCTCGCCGGACTCGATCTGGGCGGCACGATCACTTTCGACATCACGGGTCGCCGCCTGACGGCGCGCGTGACGAGCATCCGCCGCGTTGACTGGCGCAATTCGCGCACGGGCTTTCTCGTCCTCTTCCGTCCGGGCGCGCTGGAATCCGCGCCGCAAATGCTGATCGCGCCCATCAACGGCCCCGTGACCGACGCCGAGCGCGGGCGTTTCCAGCGCGCGCTTCTGGACAAGTACCCGAACATCTCCGTGATCGACGTGGCGGACATCATGCGCGCCGTGACGCGCATTTTGAACAACGTGACGCTCGCCGTTTCGTTCATCGGCGCGTTCGTGCTCTTGAGCGGCGTGCTGATTCTCGTCGGCTCGATTGCAATGACGAAGTGGCAGCGCGTCTACGAGGCGGCGGTCTTGAAGACGCTCGGCGCGAAGCGCAAGGTGCTCTTGCTGATCATGTTTGCGGAATACGGCATGCTCGGTTTGACGGCGGGCACGGTGGGCACGCTCGCGGCTGTCGCGCTCTCGTTCGCGCTCTCGCGCTACGTGTTTGAAATTCCCTGGAGCTTTACGCCCTGGGTTTACGTGGCGGGATTGGGCGGGACAATCGCGCTCGTGGCTGCGGTCGGCGCGCTCTCCAGTTTCGACGCGCTCACGCGCAAACCGCTCGCGGTCTTGCGCGCCCCGTGAGACGTTAAAATGATAGATGTGGAACGATGAATCGGGGCATCAACTTGCCGCAGCGCTTTCTCATTCATCAATTCGCATCGCGTGTTTATTCTTTTCGCGGCGGGAGGGAGAAGGCGAGCCGTCCGGCTGCATTATGCGCGTCGCCCCACGCGTCTATGTCGAGTTCGATGCGCGTGAGTGTGGCCGGAGACACGGCTTCGCTTTTGCCCGTCAGGAGCGCGATCAACTCCGCGAGGCCGGGGTTGTGGCCGACGAGTAGCAGCGTCTCCACGCCGTCTTCTGCTTCCGAGATGATTTGTAAAAGTTCCTCCAAACTCGCTTCATAGATGCGCGCGTCCAAGCGCGCCTGAGTCGAAAGCTCTGCGGCTTCGCAAACGAGGTCGGCGGTCTCGCGTGCCCGCGCGGCGGGCGAACTGAGAACGATTTCAGGCTTGATCTCTTTTTGCCGGAGAAATTGGCCGACGCGCCGCGCGTCTGCGCGCCCTTCCTCGGCGAGCGGGCGGTCGAAGTCGCGCCCCGTCGGGCTGGTCGGAGCCGGTCGCGCGTGGCGAAGCAAAAGTAGTGTTTTCATGGCCGTGTGAGAGTGTAAAAACAATTTCGGAAAAATCCGTCGAAAACTTTTAGCACGAAGCGCGCGTCGATTTATACCACCGCGCGCTTCGCCCCAAGCCTCTCGCGTCCTCCGCATCTCACGTTCTCTGCGTTAAAATCCGGACGCTATTCATCGAACTCGAAATCAGTGTGAGAGGAAAATGGCCGCACGCACCATCGTCATCGGGGACATACACGGATGCTACGACGAACTCGTGGCGCTGCTCGACAAAGTTCAGGCGGGCGAAAGTGATCGCATCATCGCCGTCGGCGATCTGATCGTGAAGGGCGAGCGAAACCGCGAGGTGCTCGATCTGTTCATGTCGGACGCGCGCTTTTCGTCCGTGCTCGGCAACCACGACCGCGCCATCCTGCGCTACTGGCGCGGCAAGAAGAAAAAACTGAATGAACAGCAGCACGATTGCCGCCGCGAACTCGAAAGCGGGCGCGACCGCTACGAACCTTATCTCGCCTCGCTGCCTCTCACGCTCGACGCGCCGGGCGGGCATCTCGTCCTGCACGCGGGCTTGCGCCCCGGCGTCGCGCTCGAAGATCAGTCCGCGAAGGATTTGACCGAACTGCGCACGCTCGAAGGCAAGCGTTCGAGTCCGAAGGGCACGCCCTGGTACGAAGTTTACGACGGCGACCGGACGGTGCTGTTCGGCCACTGGCCTGCGCCCGTCGTCAGGCGCGGCGCGCGCGCCATCGGGCTCGACACCGGCTGCGTCTACGGCTATGAACTCACGGCCTACATCATCGAGACAGGCGAGTTCGTACAGGTCAAAGCCGCACGCGCCTACGACAATCCGGGCAAGCGCCTGCGAAAGGCCAAGAAGCGCCTGGCGCAGGAGAATGCGGAAGAGTGAAAATCACCAAGTCCCCTGTCCGGGACGCCTGCCGCAAGCACGCGGGTCTCAAACTCGGACTCGCACTCTTGCGGCGGGCGGGTACTGTCGTTGCTAAGACACGCCCGCGCAGAGCAGGCGTCTCGGACATGAGTTTATATAAACTCGCCTGTTCCAGCCCGTCCGGCAATTCTTTACATTCTTTACAATCTTTTTTCATCCTCTTAACCAACGCGCGCCGTTTCATTGATACTCTACGCGAGTTTGAATACACACGAGAGTAACGGAGAAAGAAAGATGAATAAAATTTACGCGCCCTTCAATCGCCTCCCCATCCTGTTCGCCGTCGTCCTGTTCGCCGCCTCCGTCTGCGCGGCGCAGACGACCGCAAGCAATGCGCACGGCACAACGGAGAAAGCCGCCCCGGCGGCGGCGGCCAATCAGGAAAAGTCGCCGACCGCCTCGACGCTCGACGAGGAATTGTCAAAGACGCCCGCCGGTAAGACGGTCGCCAAATTCTTCGCCGCCCTCCAAAGCGGCGACATCAAGAAGATGCGCGCCTTCCACGAGAGTTTCGGCGGCAACCCTGAGAACGCCGAAAAGGACATGGATTTCTACGAGCAGACGGGCGGCCTCAAACTGCACAGCCTGACGCACCCGGCCAAAGAACAGATCAGTGTGCTCGCGCAGACGAAGAAGGATGCGCGCTGGGTCAACATAATGTTCACGCTGAGCACAGAGGAACCCTACGGCATCAGACGCCTCAGCATCCGCCCCGCCAGCGACCCCGCGCAAACCTCGAATTAAATGTGACGCAAGGGAAGAAACCCGCCGTCGCAGAGACGCTGAAGAGTTTACGCGCAGAGTGGGGGGAG
>DASQDV010000514.1:0-2049 GCA_035633995.1 Pyrinomonadaceae bacterium
ATCGCGCACACGGACGACGACCCGAATGACGCCGACAAGATGAACGCCGGAAACGGCGGCGCTGATTACGACGAGCGCGAATATGTGGATGCGGGCTTTCTCGAACTCGTGCGTCTCGGCATACGTCGCGCGGATGATCCTTTGATCGCAAAGTCGCTCGCGGTGGTGGACAAGGTGTTGCGCGTCGAGACGCCGAACGGCGCGGCGTGGTATCGCTACAACCACGACGGCTACGGCGAGATGGACGACGGCCGCCCCTGGAATTTCGACGGCAAGTACACGGGCAAAGGGCGTCTGTGGGCGCTTCTTTCAGGCGAGCGCGGGCAGTATGAACTCGCGCGCGGCGAGCGTGCGGCGGCGCGTCTGCGTCTCGATCACATGCTCGGTTTTGCGAATGACGGCTTGATGCTGCCCGAACAAATCTGGGACAGGCGCGAAAGCCCCGCTCCCGAGTTCGTCTTTGGCGAGGGCACGGGTTCGGCCACGCCGCTCGCGTGGACGATGGCGCAGTTCATACGTTTGGCCTCGAACCTCGCCGAAGGGCGCAACCTTGAGACGCCCGACATCGTGGCGGCGCGCTACGTGGCGAAGAATATTCCGGCGGACGCGGGCGGCGCAGCGAGCGGCGAGGCCGAAGAGACACGGCAGCCGGTGGAGGCGGGTACGCTGGTACATTTGAGCAGCCCGGTCGAAGCGGGCATGCGCGTCTACGCTTTGGCGAACGGAGAGGCGCGCGAGGTTAAAGTGAATCAGCAGGGCAGGGTGGAGCTGGACGTTCGCGTGCCCGGAGGGGAATCAACGGTGGTCATCGGCATTCATAAGACGAACGGCGCGACGGCGTTTCGACGCATCACGATGCGCGGGCTGACGAAAGAAGAACTCGGCGCGCACGCGGCGGCGACCGAAGCGTCGCCCGCGCTCCTTGAGCGTCTGCGGAAGACGGAGCGCTCGCCCGTGATAGAAGGCGACGAGGTGACGTTTGTGTATCGCGGCAAGGCGAAGCGCGTGGAGGTGGTCGGCGATTTCACGAGTTGGAGTCCGCGCGGGCTGGTGCTCAGGGAAGCGACGACGGGCGCGGACTTGAAATACCTGACGTTGAAGTTTGCGCGCGACGCGCGCGTCGAATACAAGCTCATCGCCGACGGCGAGTGGACGAACGATCCTTTGAGCGACCGCAAACTCGATAACGGCGTCGGCGGCTTCAACAACTTCTTCACGATGCCGGACTACCGCGCCTCCGCGCTCGCCGAGGCGAAGTGGGAGTTGCGCGGCACCGTCGAACGGCTCGACGCGCCGACAAGCCTGCTCGAAGGAGGGAAGCGCAAGATTCAAATTTACCTGCCGCCCGCTTACGCGCAAGGTGGCACGGGCGAGCGTTTCCCCGTGCTCTATTTGCAAGACGGTTCGGAATACGCAACGCGCGCACGCGCGGCGATCATCGCCGACCAGTTGATCTCCGCAGGGCGCGTGTCGCCGTTCATCATCGTCTTTGTCGATCCGGTTGATCGCTTCAAAGAGTACTGGGCGAACGACAAGTTCGCGGCGTTCATGGCGACGGAACTCGTGCCCTTCGTTGACGCGCGCTATCGCACGCGCGCCGAGCGCGGGGCGCGCGCTTTGATGGGCGCCAGCCTCGGCGGCGTCATCTCGGTCTGGACGGCGTTGAAATACAGGGACGTTTTCGCGCGCGTGGCGGGTCAATCCACAGCCTTCCAGATTGACGACGAGCGCGTGGTGACGGCGCTCGCCTCCTTAAGCGAGATGAAGCAGGGCGCGCCCTCTCTGCGTTTCTACTTCGACGTGGGGCAGTTGGAGCCGATCTGGAAGGTGAACCGCCGCGTGCGCGTGATGCTCGCGGGCAAGAATTACAGGGTCGTCTATCGCGAAACAGCCGCCGGGCACAACTGGACGAACTGGCGCGACGGGCTGGCCGACGCTTTCCAGAGCATCTGGAACGAGTGAGGGGGCGGAGGCGAAAGAGATAAAAGCCGGACGGTAAAAAAGCGAAGGCCGGAAGCGTTGATGCTTCCGGCCTTCGCTCTTTGTTAT
>DASQDV010000515.1:0-3710 GCA_035633995.1 Pyrinomonadaceae bacterium
CTCATAGACTTCGGCATAGATTTCACTTCGGTGATGAACGGCCTGCGGCAACTCAACCTCGTCAGGGAACGCAGCCAGAGAGTCGCCGCACACCGCGACTACTCTGTGCCCGCGCTCATCAAGCGTCACAACGTCACGCACCTGCAATGCACGCCCTCGCTGGCGCGCATGTTGTTGCTCGACCCGCAGGCGAAAGAGGCTCTCAGGTCGCTTCAAACGCTGCTCGTCGGCGGCGAAGCGTTCCCGGTCTCGCTGGCGGAGGAACTGGCGGGAGTTTTCGAAGGGAAGTTGCTCAACATGTACGGGCCGACCGAGACGACCATCTGGTCTACGACCTATGAGTTGCGCGGAGCGGAGCCGCAGATTCCCATCGGGCGACCCGTCGCCAACACTCAAATCTACATCCTCGACCGCAGGCTCCGACCCGTCCCCGTCGGCGTCGAGGGCGAGTTGTACATCGGCGGCGACGGGCTGGCGCGCGGCTATCTCAATCACCCGGAATTGACCGCCGAGAAGTTCATCCCCGATCCGTTCGGCGCACGCGCCGGCGCGCGTCTCTATCACACGGGCGACGCGGCGCGCTACCTGCCGGACGGCCGGATAGAATTTCTGGGACGCGTGGATCAGCAGTTGAAGATCAGGGGCTACCGGATCGAGCCGGGCGAGATCGAGAGCGTGCTGGGCGAACACGGGGCGGTTGCGGAGGCGGTCGTCGTCGCGCGCGAGGACAAGCCGGGCGAGGTGCGTCTGGTCGCCTATCTGGTCATGCGGACGCCGCTCGCAACGGGCGAACTGCGTCAATTCCTCAAGCAGAGGCTTCCCGATTACATGATCCCCGCCACCTTTGTGACGCTCGACGCGATGCCTTTGACGCCGAACGGGAAGCTCAATCGTCGCGCGCTGCCCGCCTCTTCGACGCCCGGAACTTCGGCGGCGGATTACGTCGCGCCGCAATCCGATCTGGAACGCACCATCGCCGGAATCTGGCAGGACGCCTTACAGGTCGAACGTTTGAGCATGCACGACAACTTCTTCGACCTCGGCGGCCATTCCCTGTTGATGGCGCAGGTGCACGCGCGTCTGCGCGAGGTGTTGCAGACGGAAGTGCCCGTCATCGAGTTGTTCAAATACCCGACCGTCAGTTCGCTGGCGAAGTATTTCAACGGGCGACAGCAGCAGCAGCAGGGGCAGCCCGCGTCGCGCGAAACCGAAGACCGCGTGAAGAAGCGCAAGGAAATGTTCAACCGGCGGAGACAATTGACGAAGGGAATGTGAGCACGAAGAACGATGAGCAGTAGAGCAACGCCAGAGGAGATCAGGGGAGAAGACATTGCCGTCGTCGGCATGGCCGGGCGTTTTCCGGGCGCGAAGAACGTCGCGGAGTTCTGGCGAAATTTGCGCGACGGCGTCGAGTCGATCTCTTTCTTCACGGATGAGGAATTGGCGGCGTCGGGGTTGGACGGCGCGATGCTCTCACATCCCGATTACGTCCGCGCGGCGGGCGTCCTCGACGACATCGAACAATTCGCCGCGCCCTTCTTCGGCATCAATCCGCGCGAAGCCGAAGTGCTCGACCCGCAGCATCGTCTCTTCCTCGAATGCGCCTGGGAGGCGCTGGAAGACGCCGGTTATAACTCCGAGGCTTACGCGGGGCGCATCGGCGTCTACGCGGGCGCGGGGATGAACACCTACCTGCTCTACAACCTCTACTCGAATCGTGAAGTCATCCGCGCCGTCGGCGACTTTCAGGCCATGATCGGCAACGACAAGGATTTTCTGCCCACGCGCGTCTCCTACAAGCTGCATTTGCGCGGGCCGAGCGTCAGCGTGCAGACGGCGTGCTCCACCTCGCTCGTCGCCGTGAGCCTAGCCTGCCAGAGTTTGCAGACGTTTCAGAGCGATATGGTTCTGGCGGGCGGCGTGTCGGTGCGCGTGCCGCGAAACGCGGGCTACATTTACCAGAAGGGCGGCATCATGTCGCCGGACGGCCACTGCCGCGCCTTCGACGCGAATGCGGAAGGGACGGTCGTGGGCAGCGGCGTCGGCATCGTCGTGCTGAAGCGTCTGGAGGATGCGATCAATGACGGCGACACCGTGCACGCCGTCATACGCGGCTCGGCCATCAATAACGACGGCTCGCTCAAGGTCGGCTACACCGCGCCGAGCATCGAAGGACAGAAGGAAGTGATCGCCGAAGCACGCGCGATGGCCGAGGTGGAAGCCGATACCATCTCTTACATCGAAGCGCACGGGACGGGCACCACCCTCGGCGACCCGATTGAGATCGCCGCCCTCACGCAGGTCTTCCGCGCGCAGACGGACGAGAAAAACTTCTGCGCCATCGGTTCGGTGAAAACCAATGTCGGGCATCTGGACACGGCGGCGGGCGTAACGGGCTTGATCAAGACCGTGCTTGCGCTCAAACACAAAGAGATTCCGCCGAGCCTCCACTTCGAAGCGCCCAACCCGAACATAGATTTCGCAAACAGCCCCTTCTTCGTCAACCGCCACCTCGCCGAATGGAAGCGCGGGCAGACGCCGCGCCGCGCGGGCGTCAGTTCCTTCGGCATCGGCGGGACGAACGCTCACGTCATCGTCGAAGAAGCGCCCGAAGTCGAGCCGACGGACGCGTGCAGAAGGCCGTACCAGTTGTTGCTCCTGTCGGCCAGGACAAGCACGGCGCTCGAAGCCGCGACGACGAACCTCGCCCGTCATCTCAAACAGAACCCCGCGCTGAATCTGGCCGACGTGGCCTACACCTGCGCCGTCGGTCGCAGGGCGTTCGAGCATCGCCGGGCGGTGCTGTGCCGGGACGTGGAGGATGCCGCGCGCGCGCTCGAAACTTTGGATGCGAAGCGCGTCTTCACAAACTTTCACGAGACGGCGGAGCGCCCGGTCGCCTTCCTGTTCGCCGGGGGCGGGACACAGTACGTCGAGATGGGGCTGGAACTCTACGGCCTTGAACCTGTCTTTCGTGAACAGGTGGACGCCTGCTCCGAACTTCTTCAACCGTATCTCGGAATTGACCTGCGCCGCGTCCTCTACCCGCGCGCGGAGGAGAAGGAAGCGGCGGCGCGTCAACTCAACGAGATGTCGGTCTTTCAACCCGCGCTCTTCGTCATCGAATATGCGCTGGCGCGTCTCTGGATGTCCTGGGGCATCGAGCCGCAGGCGATGATCGGGCACAGCACAGGCGAATACGCCGCCGCGTGTCTCGCCGGAGTGTTCACGCTGGAAGAGACGCTGTCGCTGTTGGCCGCGCGCGGGCGTCTGATGCAGCAGATGCCTGCGGGCGCGATGCTGGCCGTCCCGCTCTCGGAAGAGGAAGTCCAGCCGTTTCTCAATGGCGAGCTTTCGCTGGCCGCCGTCAACTCCCCGGCGATGTGCGTGCTGGCCGGTACACTGGATGCGGTCGGGCGGCTTGAAGCAAACTTGCAGGACAGAGGGCTTGATTGTCGTCGCTTGCAGACCGCTCAGGCCGCACACTCGAAGATGATGGAGCCAATCCTCGGAGCCTTCGTCGAACGGGTCGAACGCCTCGCCTTGCAGCCTCCGCGCATACCCTTCATCTCCAACGTGACCGGGACGTGGATCACAGACGCACAGGCGACCGACCCGCTCTACTGGTCGCAGCATTTGCGACAGACGGTGCGGTTCGCCGACGGCGTCGGCACGTTGCTGAAAGAGCCGCAATTGATCCTGTTGGAGGT
>DASQDV010000516.1:0-1704 GCA_035633995.1 Pyrinomonadaceae bacterium
GTCCGCCGATTTCCTCTGGGCGACGTGGACGCGCTTTGAACCGGCCTCCGATATTTACGCCGCCCGAACGACCGTCGAGCGTCATCATCTCTCGTATCGCCCGCCCGTCGTCATAGACGCGCGCATGAAGCCGAACTATCCCGCCGAGTTGATCGTTCGTCCTGATATAAAGGAGTTGGTTGACCGTCGCTGGCATGAATATTTCCCGTCGGGTGCGCCTGAGAAAGAGGCTTGAACCGTAAAAAACCCCCTCGCGAAAGGGGTCTGAATGAGCGGACAGAGAAGCGTCGAGACCTTTGAAACCTCGTGTTGCATTGTCGGCGGCGGGCCTGCGGGCGCGATTCTCGCGCTCATCCTTGCGCGGCAAAAAATTCCGGTTGTCCTCGTCGAAGCGCACGAAGATTTTGAACGCGACTTTCGCGGCGACACACTGCACCCTTCCGTCCTCGAAATTCTCGACGAACTCGGCGTCGCCGAACGACTTCACGAATTACGCCATTCCAAAATACACAGCGCCACTTTTATGACGCCCGCCGGTGCGCTGACGGTCGCCGATTTCCGGCGACTCAACACGCGTTTCCCCTACATCATGTTGCTGCCGCAGTCGCAATTCCTTGAGTTCATCACGCGGGAGGCCGGGCAGTATCCGAACTTTCAACTCCGTATGGGCGCGCGTGTCGAAGAGTTAATCGAAGAGGGCGGAGAGGTGCGCGGAGTGCGTTACGAAGACGACGCCGGTGTGCATGAAGTGCGCGCACTATTAACGGTTGGCGCGGACGGGCGCAGTTCGCGCATGCGACATCTGGCAGGAAAGGAGCCGTTGAAAACCTCGCCGCCGATGGACGTGTTGTGGTTTCGTTTGCCGCGCAAGGCGGACGATGCGGAGGGCTTGCTGGCACGCATCGGCGGCGGCCACCTCGTCGTCATGCTCGACCGTCTGGACGAATGGCAAATCGCTTACGTCATCCTCAAAGGCAGCTACCGGCAGATACGCGAGGCAGGGATAGACGCGCTCCGCCAATCGCTCGTTTCCATTGCGCCGGAACTCGCAGACCGCGTCTCACATTTGAAAGAGTGGAAACAGGTGGCGATGCTCTCGGTCGAATCGAGCCGGGTCAAAGAGTGGTACCAGACGGGGTTGCTGCTCATCGGCGACGCCGCGCACGTCATGTCGCCGGTGGGCGGCGTCGGCATCAACTATGCGATTCAGGATGCGGTGGTCGCAGCGAACACTCTGGCCGAGCCGTTGCGTGCGGGGAGAGTCGAACTCCGGCACTTGCGCGAAGTGCAGCGACAGCGCGAGTGGCCGACGCGTTTCATTCAAAGAATACAAGCGTTCGTGCAAGGGGTGATGATCAGAAACATCCTGACATCAAATCAACCGTTGCAAGTCCCGCGCATCGTGCGTCTCTTCCTGCGCACGCCGGTTCTCAGAGATATCCCGGCGCGCATCATCGCCTTCGGACTCAAGCGCGTGCACGTCAAGCCGTCGCTTCGCCGGTGAGAGAGATGTTTTAGAGGGGAAGGCGGAGCGTGAAGACCGCGCCGCCCGTCGGGGCGTTTGCGGCGGTGAGCGTGCCGCCGTGTTCGGCGACGACGCGGTGCGCGAGGGCGAGGCCGATGCCGTGCCCTGTGGTCTTGGTGGTGAAGAAGGGGATGAAGATGCGTCGAAGCTCCGACTCGGAGATGCCCGTGCCCGTGTCT
>DASQDV010000517.1:0-2519 GCA_035633995.1 Pyrinomonadaceae bacterium
CCTCCGCCACCTGAACAACCGCGTCACGGAGACGGCGGGCGCGGCGCATTTCGCCGACGCCTACAGCGACGGCGAGTACACCATTCTTCATTCCGACCGCCGCGCCGACGGCGTCATCCTCGAAGCACTCATCGGCGCTCAGCCTAAGAGCGACCTCATCCCGAAACTCGTGCGCGGGCTGCTCTCGCAACGCAAGCGCGGTCGCTGGTCCAACACGCAGGAGAACGTCTTCATCCTGCTCGCGCTCGACCGTTACTTCAACACCTACGAACGCGCCACGCCCGATTTCGTTGCGCGCGTCTGGCTCGGCGGCGGCTACGCCGGAGAGCAGGCGTTCAGGGGACGCTCGGTTGATCGGCAACAACTCAACCTGCCGATGTCCACTCTCGTCGAGCGCACCTCAAGCGCGCCCGCCAACCTGACCATCGGCAAAGAAGGCGCGGGGCGGCTCTACTTCCGCATCGGGACAAAGTACGCGCCCGCGAATCTGACGCTCGCCGCCGCCGATTACGGCTTCCGCGTCGAACGCAAATATGAGGCGATAGACGATCCGGCGGACGTGCGGCGCGACGCTGACGGCACGTGGCGCATTAAGGCGGGGGCGCGCGTGCGCGTCAGGCTCACGATGTCGAACCCGGCGCGGCGTTATCACGTCGCACTGGTTGACCCGCTCCCTGCCGGTCTCGAAACGCTGAACGCCGCGCTCGCCACCACCGAGCAACTGCCGCCGGAATCAACCGAGTCGGCCATCACGCGCGGCGGGCAGGGCATCACCGATTTCTACTGGTACCGGCGCGGCACGTGGTACGAGCACCAGAACCTGCGCGACGAACGGGCGGAAGCCTTCGCGTCGTTGTTGTGGGAAGGGGTGCACGAGTATAGCTACTTTGCGCGTGCGACGACGCCCGGCCTGTTCGTCGTGCCGCCGTCGAAGGCGGAAGAGATGTACTCGCCCGAAACCTTCGGGCGCGGGGCGAGTGATCGCGTGCGTGTGGAATAAGGTGTTCCGGGTAGTGTTGTAAAAAACATTTTGGTTGCAACAGGTTGGGGCGGAGCTTGAGGCGCGGGCTTCAATATTCGGTGCGGTTGAAATTTTTTTGCAACACTGCCGTCGTTAGCCGTCTCTTGCGGGCGGATCAAATTGCCGCCGTTTTGCAATCGCATCGCAACCCACACCGCCGCCCTTCCGCCTATCATCCTCCCCTGACTGAACCATTATTTTCCAACATCAGAAGCGTCAAGTTTCAGGCTTGGCGCTTCTTCACACAGGGAACGACATCAAGGACGGGAGGATGACTTATGTTTGCTAACGACGTTCAAAAACAATCGCCAAACGAGGAAAATATTTACGATCAAAATCTCAGCCCGAGCGAGAAGTTGAGCGACGCGCCACCCGCGCCCGCGCCGGGGATCGAAGATTTGCGTGCGAGCGATTTGTCGCGCGAGTTTAACCCGAATACAGAGTGAGCCACATGACACGTGTAGGTAATCAATGGGGCGTCGGGTGTCACTGAACCCGACGCCACGTTTTTCTTATTCGAGTCGAATTACGGCACATCATTCGACGCCGGAATAATTGAAGCGGAGAGTACAACGGCAGCAAAAATAAGGAGACGGGCAGCCATCAAAGCTGCCCGTCTCCTTTTATGTGCTTATGGATGTGACGGTCTCGGGGAGGGAAGTGTATAGCCTTGCTCTACCTATGATACGGCGGTCGCCACGTCCGCCGCCCACGTGTGGCCGCAGTTTACGTCGAGGGGCTGAAAGCCGGTCTCAGGTAAGCGGCTCAGGAAAAGCGCTTCGGCGGCGTCCCGATCCATAGGCCGGGAGTAGTAGAACCCTTGCCCCAACTCACACCCCATGGCTCTGAGTTGCGCGCTCTGCTGCTCGGTTTCCACGCCCTCGGCCACCACATCCATACCGAGGTGCTGCGCCAGTTTCATGATCGTCCGCACGATCTCGGCGCTTCCATCACTCTCGGCTATCCGGCTGACGAATGAGCGGTCGATTTTCAGCGTGCTGGCGGGGAAGCGTTGCAGATAGCTCAAGGAGGAATAGCCGGTGCCGAAGTCGTCTATGCTCAGTTCCACGCCGAGTGTACGCAGTTGTTCGAGGTTGCGTGTCGCCGTCTCGATGTTCTCCATCACCACCGTCTCCGTGATCTCCAGCTTCAGGCTGCGCGGATCAAGGCCCGTCTCCCGTAGCACCTCTTGAACTTGTTCGAGCAGGTCGGGCTGTAAAAACTGTTTACCGGAGAGATTGATGCTGATCTGTAGCGGCGCGTCCTGAGGGAAAAGCTTTTGCCAACGACTCGTCTGCCGGCACGCCTCGTCCAGCACCCACTTTCCGATTTGAAGGATGAGTCCCGTCTCCTCCGCGATGGGGATGAACTTCGCGGGCGGGATGACCCCGCGCTCCGGGTGTTGCCAGCGCACCAGCGCCTCGAACCCGCGCAAGCTGCCGGTGCCTAACGAAACGATGGGCTGGTATTGGAGGAACAGTTCCCGCCGCTCGACCGC
>DASQDV010000518.1:0-5690 GCA_035633995.1 Pyrinomonadaceae bacterium
TTCGGGCGTGAGGTGGCCGGAGACCTCCGCGAGTTTGCCCATCGAGTTGGGGAACGACGACTCGATGAAGAGTGCCGAGATGTCCTGCCGCTGATTGACGAAATGCCAGAAGTCTTCGGTCGCCGCCGTGTCGGAACTGAAGGCGACGGTGGTGCGCCCGTCCGAGACGATGAGGCCGACGGTCGGGACGATGTGGTTGACGGGCACGGCGGTGATGCGCAGGTGCGCCACCTGAAACTCTTCGCGCGGGCGGAACGGCACGTATTCCATCACGGCACAGTGTTCGTTCTTCAACTGCGAGAAGCGCGGGTAGACCGTCCAGTTGAACACGTCGCGTTCGAGCAGGGCGATGACCTCTTCGGTGGCGTGGACGCGCACGGGTTCGGTCAGGAGCGCGAAATGATCGTCGATGAAGATGGGCAGCGTCGCCATGTGATCCATGTGCGGGTGCGTGACGATGATGTCGCGGACGGTTTCGTGCTGCGCCTCGGAGAGGCCGAGCGCGATGCTCCCGGCATCGACGGCGACGCGGTCGTCGATGAGGAAGCAGGTGAGCCGCTGTTCCTGGCTGGCGCGGCCGTCCTGGTCAAAGGTGCTGGGAAGGAGTTGGATTTTCACGGGGGAAGTTCCGTTTTAAGTTACGCGCTGCTGCCTTCAAGAAATTTCGGACTGCCCGCGCAGTTCCGTAAGTTGCCGGACGTAGAACGCCTCGACGGCCTCGCCGTCGCCGACCGCCACGCCTTGCGCGACGCGATTGCGGTGAAAGGCCAACTCGCTCGCCACACGGTTGAACTCGCGGCGCGTGCGCCAGGAGCGATAGCCGCCCCTCTGCAACGCCCTGAAAGACGCGCCCATGCGACCCCGGACGCTCGCCAGCAAGTCGAGTTCGGCGGGCGTGAGCCGACCGTGTTCCAGATCATGCCGGAGGTGCTCGCGCACGATGCGCCCCTCGCGCCGGAGCGCGAAGTAGATCGAGACCAGCACCGCGACGAACATCGGAACCATGATCAGGAAATAGACGATGAAGTAAAGCCCGGCGCTGATCGAGGCCGAAAAATTCCACAGGCTGTGGAGAAACATCGCCAGCAAAAGGCCGAGCGCGGGCGCGAAGAATCTTACGAAGCCGTTTTTGGTATGCGTCGCCAGTCCCAGCCCGATGCCGGTCATGCTGGTAAAGAGCGGGTGTGAGAAGGGAGCCATCATCCCGCGCAGGATGAAGAGTATGAGACCGTCGCCGACGCCGCCCTGCAACGCCGCGCGCCCGTAATACTGTATGTTCTCGGTCATGGCGAAGCCGAGTCCGACCATCGCGGCGTAGACGATGCCGTCAATCACGCCGTCGAATTCATCACGCTTCCAGAAGAAGAGGCCGAAGAGCACAGCCGCCTTCATGCTCTCCTCGACGATGGGGGCAGAGACGACCGCGCCGAAGAAGTCGCCCGCCTCTGCATTGACGAGCGAGGCGACGACGAGGCTGCCGATTGTGTTGACGAAGGCCGCGATGAAAACCGCCCCGACCGCGCCCCACGTAAAAGCAGTTACGAGCGTCCAGGTGGGTTCGGATTCATAGCGGTCAATCCAGAGGACGAGCGCGACGTAGAGCGGAACGGGCAGCGTCGCCAGCACGAATCCGATGAGGAGCGGGACGGGGCCGGTTTCCAGTCCCGTCATCAGCAGGAGAAGCAGCGCCAGAAGCAGCGCGACGAGCGCGATTGAGACTATTGCCACCCAGCGCAAGAGGCTGCGGCGCGGTCGCGCCGGAAGGGCGGCGGCGGGCGCGGTCTGAAGCGGCTGGGGCGGGATGCCTGCGAATTCGTTCATCGAAATTTTCGGGGGCGCTCGCCCTCTCTGCGCTCAGTCAATCAAGAGCGCGAGGACGAACACTACGAACATCAGGAAGAGTAAAAATATGACGAAGATGAAACCGATCTTCCGTGAAGACTTGCGTTTGCCGAGCGTTAGCGGGGATAAGGCGCCGCCGTCTCCTCCTGCTGCGTGCACCTGCGGCTGCGGCGGCTGCTGGACGGGCGAGGTCGGCCTGCTCGCCGGTTGAACTCCCGTGACCGCAGTTGGCGGGGCGTAGGGCGGCTGGACGGGCGCGTTGGGGCGCGGCGGTTCGATGATGGTCGCGCCGAAGTCCGGCATCGGCGTCTCTTCGCGTTGCCGCATCACGGCGTCCATCGCCGTGCCGCAGTTGTGGCAAAAAGCCTTTTCCTCTCTCACGGCTGCGCCGCATTTGGGACAGTTGACCATCAACTCGCTCTCTCGCGCCGCGCAACCCGAAGCGCACACGCGCCCGCTCGTGACCGGGCGGGAAAGTTTATGTTTGCACGGTGTCGAAGAAACGCGGACGACCGAAACGTCAGTTTTGCAGGCAAACGGCACGCACGAAGTTCACGAACGCGCGCCAGTATAAACAGATTTCCCGCGCACTGCCAGTATAATTTCGTGCCGCCGGGACGTGCCCGCAGGTTGACGAACGACCGGGTCAACTGTTGACAGACACGACCGAAAAGGTGACTATAATTTTCGTTTCGACTTGAACGGCGTTTCACATCGCGCACCTCGCGTCTGACACAGTGAACGCGCCGGACACGAGCCGCGCTTTTTTCGTCGCGGCGCTAAGAAGTCATCCCTGCTGTTGCCCCTCGTTCCCGGAGAGAACGTTTGCCCAGCGAATCGGCTAACTACACAGAAGCTAACCGCCAGCCACGCCCGGCCAACGCCGGAGCAAGGGGAGGCCAGTCGCGCCCGAAGCGCCCCTCCGCACGCCCGCGCAGCCCCTCGTCTCTCGGCTTCATGCTGACGGCGGCGGCCATCGCGCTCATCGTCTTTTTCGGCCTGTGGTGGATGCTCGTCACAAGCGGCGACGAAACGCCGTGGTTGCCCGCCGGTCTGGCCGCGAGTGTCGTAATGCTCGTCGCGATGGCCGCGCGCGAGGTGGTGATGCGTCGCGCGTGGGCGCGCTACACGCACGAACTCGAAATGCGTATGGGCAGCGACGCCGCGCAAGGCACTCCGGCAAGCGTCCGCCCCGCGCGCAAGGCGAGCGTGCAGGCGACGGCCAACTCGCTGCGTACCTTGCAGCAGCGGCTCGCGAAGGCCGAAGAGGCGGGCGCGCAGCAACCCGAAGCTCACCTGGAAGCCTACCGCCTCTGCGAGAAATATCTGGCGAGCACGGAGGAGGCGATGCGCTCGACGGGCACGGGGACGGACGTGCGCGCCGCCCTGCGCGTGGGTCAGGAGCGCGTGCGCGCGCTGCAAAAGCATCACCTGCTCGCCTGGGTGCGCGGCGAGGCGCAGCGGCTCACGCATGAAGCGCAGCGGCGCGTGAGCGTCTCGGCCAGGATCGAGACGGCGATGCGCGCCATTGACGTGATTAACGAGGCGTTGCAAATCTACCCCGGCGAGCCGGAACTGCGCGACTCGACCGTCGCCGTCCACAATTTCATCGCCTCGGTCAAGGTGGCGCACTGGGTCGAACTCGCCGAACGCGCCGCCTTTCGCGGACGCTACACGCGCGCCGTTGCGCGCTATCGAGACGCGCTCTTCTACCTCTCCCGCGCCGAGATGGGCGAGGACGCGCGCGAGGAAGCCGCCGAGCGCATCAACCGCGAGATCGAGATGCTGCGCGCACGTCTCGCGATGGGCGATGTGGAAGAAGCGCCGCCGCTCCGGCGTCGTTCCGCGAAGAAAAAGGTGTGACGCGCGCGCAGAAGCGAATCCTTCCCGGCACACGCGCAAAGTCTCCGCTAACTCAAGCGGCGCGCTTTCAAACGGCCTGCGGGCGTGAATTGGTGTTTGGCCTCTTCTGTGCGACAATTGGCGCGCGTCGAACGATTTAACACGCGTAGCGGGAAGCGCGACGAGCGTTGCCGAAAAATCCTCCCCCGACGAATTAAAAGTTTGCCGCGAAGGCAGCCCTTCGGCTTCTTTCGCACATCTATAAGCCTTCCGCACGAGAGCCGCCGGGGAAATCGTGACGAGTAAACTGCGCCGCCGCCGCGCCATTCGATTGACAGGAACTACACACATGAGAGTCAGCAAAAATTTACTTCTGTTCGCCTTTGTCTGTTCATCCTTTGCGCCTCCTGCGTCGCTGGCGCAGCAGCCGCAACCGCAGAGCGCGACGGCGCAGCCGGTCAGTGCCGCCGTCAAGACGGACGCGGGCAGCAGCGGCACGATGACCGCGCGACGCGACTACCTGCTCGGGCCGAACGACGTGGTCGAACTGCGTGTGTTCGGCGAGCCGCAGTTCGACGGCGTCTACACGATTGACGGCGACGGCAACCTCGCCGTGCCGTTCGTCGAGCAGCCGATCACCGCGCAATGCCGCAACGTCAAAGATATACGCAAAGAGGTCGTCGGCGCGCTCTCGAAGTTCCTCAAGAATCCGCAGGTTTACATGGCCGTCAAAGAGGAGAAAAGCCGGACGCCCGCCACCGTCTACGGCGCGGTTCGTTCGCCCGCGCAGTACGAGATGCGCCGCCCCGCGCGGCTGCTCGAACTGCTCTCGAAAAGCGGCGGCGTCACCGAACAGCAGAGCGGCACGATCCAGGTTTTCCACACGCAGCCGCTTCTTTGTCCCGAACCGGGTGAGGTGAAAGTCGCCGCCGCCCCAACCGAGAGCGGCGAAGACACGCTCGGAGTGCCGTTCACCGTCTACCGCGTCGAAGAACTCAAGATGGGCAAGAGCGAGGCCAACCCGTACATCCATCCGGGCGATGTGATCTACGTGGCCGAAGCCGCGCCGGTCTACGTTACAGGCAACGTCGTGCAGCCCGCCAACATTTACCTGCGCGAGAACATGACGCTCTCGCGCGCCATCGCCATCGTCGGCGGCCCGAAGAACGCCAAAGAGGACAAGGTGCGCATCTATCGCCAGCGGCCGGGGATGATGAAACAGGAAGTCGTCACGGTTGATTTCAAGGCGATCAAGCAGGGGAAGAAAGAGGACGTGCAACTCCAGCCCTACGACGTGATCGAAGTGCCCGCGCAAGGGAAGTTCGACCCGAAGAACATCCCGAGCACGCTGCTCAACCTCGCACTGGGCGCAGGCTCGACCATCGCCACGCAAGGCATCCCGATGCGCATACTCTACTAGACGCCTCCGGCAAACGTTCGACTGAGGGGTTGACTGCCGCCGGCGACAGTCAACCCCTCGTCGTTTGAGCGGCGGGAGAGGCAACGCGCGGCGCTCGCCGTATCGCCGTCGCGGGGGACTTTATGATAGATTGTCTTTTCATTCGGGAACTCTAATTTAATCAGGAGATTTTAAGATGGCCGGGAGAACTACGACGGCGGCGACGGGTGGGCGTAAAACGAGCAGTCGCCGGACGACATTTTTATGGATCGCGGTGGTGGCGATAGTCATCATCGCGCTGATCTGGACGGAACAGGTCGCTTTGCTCTACGTTCTGGCGACGCTCAGCGTGACGGGGCTGCTCTTAATCGTCGCCTTCGCCGATCTCGGCGGCGCGCGCCGCACGCTCACAGGGCCTGCGCCAAACGACGACTCGGCTGCCGCTGCCGACGGGCTGGGCGCATCAAGCGCCGCCGCCTCAGCGCGCACTGCGAAACGACGTTAAGTTTACCCGCCCGTAGAAAGAGCGCGCGGGCGCGACATGCAATCGGTACAAAAATATCGCGGGCGGTTCAATCCGGATTGAACCGCCCGCGATATTTTTTGT
>DASQDV010000519.1:0-4010 GCA_035633995.1 Pyrinomonadaceae bacterium
CGGTCAATCTCCATCTCCCGCTTGAGACGTTGCACCTTCTCGAACCCTCCGGCGATGGCCTGCGGCGTCCACGACCCCGCCGCCAGAATCGTGAGCGAATCGAAGACCTCTTCATTCAGCCCGGCGGTTTGCGACAAAGCATCATGGCGGCGGTTGATGGCCGCACTGAGGCGTAGGCGGACGTGTGGGTCGAGGGCGATCAGGTATTGCAAATGCCCGATGCCGAAGGCGACGTGGCGCGCTTCGTCCTGTGCGGCGAGTTTGGCGATTTGTCGCGTGACGGGGTCGGGCGCGTGTTGTTCAAGAAACCAGAGCAGGTTCAGGAACGTCCCCTCGCCTAAAACCGAGAGCAGGAAAGAGGCCAGCGTAAAATCAGGCTCGTCAAGCAGGGTTTTGAGTGATTGCTGACCGCTGACGGTCGAGAGTCCCAGTTCACCTTGACGACGCAAAGTTGCCCGGCGGGTAAAGACCTCGATGTGACGCGCCTCGTCAGCCACCTGAATCGCCAGCAGTTGCATGACCTCGCGGAAGTGCGGATGAACCTGCGCCAGAAACTTCGCCGGGACGAGCAGCGCGGCGGTCTCGTTTTCTATTAAATAGGTCATGACCTGAACCACTGCCGTCTCAATCTCCGGCGGCAGATCGAATGAGGCGTCCCAATCAATGGCGGTGGCCGGGTTCCACTGCGCGGCTGCCGCTTGGGAGTAGAGACGCGGAACATTGTCGGCCCAAACTTTCTCCTTAGAGTCCAGACTAAAGTGAAACTCCGGGCCTCCGGCCTCGACCTTCGCGCCGCGCGCCGCCAGTCCCCACTGAGCAGGCGGGCGGTCAACTACTGCTCCCTGTCGGCGCGGGTCGGATGCGCCCGCGGTTTCAGCATGACGCCAACGCCCCGTAACCGCCGAGCCGTTGACTATCCATGCCACCACAGGCGACTGGCCGGTTGACTGAACATCGTGGTGAAGCGACCCGTTTTCAGGCCAGACGATTTCATGCCCTTGAGCGCGACACCAAGCGCGCAGATGAATGGCGAGATCAGGGGCGCGTCCTCTAACGCCTAGTTTGTCTCCGACAGGAATGTCCGCCAGAGCCTTCTTGATCAGCAGGTGCGCTCCCTGATCAAACGACAGGTCTTCAATATCTATAATTTGCGATAGTAATGTTTCCGCGTTCGTCATAAAACTTCATCTCGTCCACCGCGAGTTCGAGCGCACGGTAACCTTCGACGCGCCCTTCGCGCCATGCTTTCAGACCTTCCAAATCCAGTAGCGGCCTGACTTCCGGATCGTCATAAGACATCTCCATCAGGAGTTTATGAAAGCGTTCCACCAGCGCACGCGACGCCGTCGGCCCGACGGTCAAATTACAGTGATCATCAGCGGCGGTCTGTGCCAACACGCGTGTCGCGCCGGAGGGCAAAGTACCCTCCGTGATGAAAAGCAGATGATTGCCGTCGATCATACAGGCAGCATCCGCTTCGCCGGCCATGAGTGAACGTGCGGCTTCGCGCTCTCCTCCGATGTGGTCGCCATGCTTCCCGCCGAGCAGATCGTTGTATCTCACCTCGAAGTCGCCATCAGGAATCAAGCCTTGTGATCGAAGGTGAGAGAGCGGGATGAGTGTGGCTTGCGGCGAGTCTACAGCCCCGACAGCCACCTTCCTGTCTCGCAGGTCGGCGACGGATGGGATGTTCGAGTCGCTCCTGACGACGATGACGGAGGTTAAGTCCTGATCCGTGTCCCGCATGGCGAGGGCTTCAACCTCCTGTCCGCGAGAGCGTGCGAGCCTGACGGTTCTGACCCAGGCGAGTGGCGAGTTCCACGCGACGTGAAAATCTCCGTTCAGATGTGCTTCGACCTGCCGCTCGTAATTGGAGTAGAGAACATAGTCGAAGGATAGATCATGGCGGGCGAAGTAGGCTTTGAAGCCTTCCCAGATCGTCACTACTTTCGGGTCGTAGGCCACCGCGCCCAGTAGCAGAGTGTCGGAATTATTCATCTGTGTATCAGTGCCTTTCTCTTAACCGAACAGTGGGATTCCACAAACGGCTTTGCCGATAAAATCGTAGAGCACGTCGGTCGTCGGCGCCATCACGGTCGCGGCGCGCGCATCCCGGAAGTGACGTTCAACCCCGACCTCTTTACGAAACGCCGCCCCGCCGCAAACGCGCATGGCGAGATCAGTCACTTCGGTGGATGCCTCACCGGCGGCAGCTTTAACTTCCAGCACGCGCAGCATGGTGTCTTCGCGCCCTCCTTCCAGAGCGGCGAGGGCATCGAGCAGCAGGGCGCGGCACATGTCGGTCTTGATACGCATACGTGAGAGGTACGCGCGCACTGTCGGCAGATCGGCAAGCGACTGTCCCAGATGTTCAAGCTTTGTGCCGGCTACGTGCCCGATTGCTTTAGTCGTCGCAGCTTCCATCGTGCCAATGGAGAAGCCTGCATTCATCAACTGGAAGTAGGGAAGCACGATCCCCATCATGACGTTGAAGCCGTCGCCATCAGCACCGAGCATATTCTCAGCCGGAATGATTATTCCTTCGGCCTTAACCGGAGAGGAATGATTACCGCGCAGTCCCATCCCGTCGAATTGAAAGGGAATCGTGATTCCTGCCGTCTCCGCCGGGACGAGCCAAATTGTGCTCTGTCCTTCAGCCGCCAGGGGGCGGCTTGACCACACATAAGAGTCTGCCTGACCGGCAGAAGTGACCCAGCTCTTCTGCGCGTCGAGCCGCACGCCGCCCTCCGCACGGGCAGCCGTACTCGTGGGCGCCCAGAAATGGCTGCGCGATGCCTGCTCCGAGAAGGCCAGCGTAGTGACGTGTCGCCCGCGTGCAATCGCTTCACGAATCGCTAACGGGCCGTGCGCTTCGATGACGGCGGTTCCGGCGTAGTGCATACAGACGACCATCGCCGTCGAAGCGCAGGCCGCTGCAATTCGCTCGACGACCATTGTTGCAGCGCGCTGCGATTGCCCCAGTCCCCCGACCTCGCCGGAACTGACCAGACCGAGCAGACCCGCTTCGCCAAGTGATCTCAGCGCGGCTTGAGGAAATGCCCCGGTGCGATCTATCTCTTCTGCGGCAGGGGCGATAGTCTCACGGATGATCTCGTCCAAAGCATCAAGATCGAATGACTTTGAGGGCGATACCGTTGTGCTCATCATGAAGTCCTTTCCAGAAATACGCAGTGATATCCCGCTGAGGGATGGATGAAGCCTGCGAGCGATCCTTCCGCTTGCACATGGAAGACTCCGCCACGTGAGAGGATCAACTCGCCCGTGCGGAAAGCTCTCGCTTACAGCTTTCGCGTGCAAGTATGTTTTGAGATCGCGGAACCTATCCGGCCCCGCATATAGAAGGAGGGGTTAGACGGCGAGCCGCGAGCAATTAGTCTGGTGTCGCAAAACTTGCGCCCACTGAAAGGCACAGGTTCAATTCTTTAACATTACGGTACTCATCCTGTTAGCAGTAGAGTTAGTGATCCTATTCTCCGGCCACACTGTAGATTTTTGCAGATATTACAGACATGTATGGATGACTGGCAAGAGGGGAAGGGTCTTTGTGCTGCGATAGATCAGTCACCGGGTCTGCATTCACTTAGCTTTGCCCGACAATTCAGGGTTGACCACAAGATGCTGCTTGTAGCGCCGTTTGTCGCGCGCAACATAGAATGTCGTTTTTGAATGGTAGGGCATAGCTGAGCAGCACCGTTCGGAGCTACGCCGACAACATACCCCGGAACATTCCCTCTCTATGTTCTGATATTAAAGATGTACATCTTTGTATTACCCCGTATAATAAATTTCCCCGGTTTAAAGAGAAGTTTAGTCATAGTCCTCCCCCACTGCACCTCTCTGATGTTGCATCCCGGGTCAAATAACTGCCCGGCAACACCTAAACTTGACACTTAACGGAGTAGCCAATTGTCCACTGAGAATCTCCACACGCTGGCAGGGCTGATTAGACGAGAGCGCGAGACCTTACTCGCCGAATGGCGCGAGGAGGT
>DASQDV010000520.1:0-1592 GCA_035633995.1 Pyrinomonadaceae bacterium
CCCAGTTGATGCCGAGCTTCGGCGGATTCTCGTCCATCCAGTTCGAGAGGTGCGCGACGAAAGTTTCGGCATGAGCTTCGTCGCCCGTCAGCCAGTAGGCGCGGCCGAGCGTGGTGAAATACTGTTGGCGGTTCAACTCCCAGGTGAACTTCTTATCGCCCACCACCCCGGCGTTCAGATATTCGATGCGGCTCCAATGGCGTTCGCGCGGCGCGCGTTTGCCCGTCACGGGTTCGAGATGCCAGTCGGGCGGGTTGCCGAAATCGAGATCGCGCAAGGCCAGTAGATCGAAGCGGCCTTCACGAATGCGCGTGGCGCGGGCGATGGTCTCTGCTGCGTCGGCGCGAAAACGCGTGCGGAGCGCGACGCGCGTTGCCGCCTCGTCGTCGAAGGCGGCGAAGAAACAGGGCGCGCGGCGCGTGCGGAAATGTTCGAGCACATTTTCGGGCGTGGGCGGCGAGAGATTCATGCGTCCGGCGTCGAGCAGTTTGAAGAACCTCGCGTCGGCGGGCACACGCGTCTGCGACGACAGGCGCAGGCGCTCGGCGCGCGCCGAGAGTCCCTGCGCGCCGCGCACGCGCAACTCTTCGAGGCCGACGCCCCGCAGCTTCTTCAATTTTTTAATCGCGCCGTTCATCAACTCACTTGCTCTCGCTCCGCTCACGCCGGAGCCGCTCACCTTTCCAGCCGCCTATCAAGTTGCCCGGCAATCGTTCATCAACTTACCTGACAAACGCTCGTCAATTCATACGGCAATCGCTCAACGCTCAAGCGCCTTTTCGCCGCCCGTCGCGCGGAAGTTTCCCGCCCCGACCGCCGCACGCTGCGTTGCCGTCGCCGACGCTTCGACAGCGCCAATTTCATGCGTCGCCGCCGTCGTCGCCGCCGCCGCGAGATGGCGCGCGAAGATGTACGCCAGTTGCGCCGTGTTGCGCGCCAGATCGTACTTCTCAAGGACGCGCACGCGCCCCGCCGCGCCGAGCGTGCGGCGCAAGTCGGCGTCGTCCATCAAGCGGCGCAGAGCGTCGGCCAGTTCATCCGCGCTTGCGGGCGCGACGAGCAGGCCGTCCGTGCCATCACGTATGAGTTCGGGGATGCCCGTGATGCGCGTCGCCACGCACGGAATCTCCATCGCCATCGCTTCCATCAACACGACCGGCACGCCTTCGGCGAAACTCGCGAGCGCGAACGCATCCGCCGCGCGCAGACGCGCCAGCACCTCGTCCTCGTTCAGCCAGCCCTCGAAGACGACGTTGGCCGACAGCCCGCGCGCAGACACGTCCGCTTCAAGCGAACGACGATCCGCGCCGTCGCCGACCAGACGCAGGCGCACGGCGCGGCCTTCGCGCACGAGCAGTTCGATGGCCGCGACGGGGACGCGTTGCGCTTTCACCGCCGCCAGCCGCCCGACGCAGATCACTTCAAACACGTCCGGCTCAGGACGGAAAGGGCGCGGCGTGAAAACTTCCGGCTCGATCCCCAGAGGCGCGACTTCGATCCGCTCCCAGTCGCGAGCATCTGCCGCGAGCATCAACTGGCTGCGCCCGTAATTGCTGATCGCGCAGACGAAGCGTGAGGCCGCGACCTTCTCG
>DASQDV010000521.1:0-10431 GCA_035633995.1 Pyrinomonadaceae bacterium
GTGATGAATTTGGTCGTGCCGTTGATGGAAGTCAGCGTGCGCGGGCCACCCGCTCCGTCAATCCCGTTTCGCCCGTGCACGTTGAGGAAGTAGTCATAGACTTTGGCCGCGCCGTAGTGAGCGTCAACACCGGCCTTCTGCGCCGTCGTGTTCCACAGGTTGTCGGCGTCGGTATATCTGTAATTCGTACCGTAGCTGGCGATAATTCCGAGCGAAGCAATAACCGAGGCTGAACTGCGATTATCGAAAGTGCCGATTGAACGGGCATGGTCTTCCATGTAATAGCTCGTGCCGGAACGGAAGGTGTTGATGGATTGCGTGGCGCTGTAGAGCGAGACGCCGCTGCCGATCGCGGCCTGCGTCTGCAAGTTGTCGTAGCTCCAGACGAGCGCGCCGGTGTGCGCGTCTATGAAGTAGACGGGTTCGGACGTGTGCTCCGTGCCGTCGAGTCGTGAGAGTTGCACGCGGTAGACGAGGTGGTCTGCGCCCTCGTGGCGAAGCACCCAGAGGTCGGTCGCCGGCGCATCCGTGAAGCAGTCGTCGCAGCCCTTCTTCACTTTGTACTGACCCTTCGCCAACCCGGCAGCATCGTCTGCCGTCAGGCCGGGGATCGTGGAGACGGAGATGTCTGCGACGAGCGTGTCGGTGGTCGGTTGGGCTTCCTCTTCGGTCTCGGCGTTGAGGTGAACTATCGCCTGGCCGCCGAACACAGGGACGCCGTGATGTGTCTGCTGGACGTGCGTGTGGACGCGTTCAGCGCGGTCTTTGTCCTCGAAAACGCGCAGGGTCTTGACATCGTGGGGGGCGATGTTCTTCCTGGCAAGTTTCTTTTGCAGGCGCAGGAGGCTGGCTGCCTCGGCGCGCGCCAACTTCGCGGCTTTATTTGACCGCTGACCGTAAACAAGCCCCGGCGAGACCATCACAGAGCACAGGGCGATAACCAGAATCAATGCAAAAACTTTCTTCATTTATACTCCTTCAGAGGGGTGGCGAGGTTGAGGTGAGATAGAACCCGTCCGCCGGACGTGTCCCGGTTAAATAATGGCGACGTGCCCGGAGATTCGCGCACAGTTAATTACGGGCGGGGAATCCGTAACTCTCCGCAACTGTGCGAGGTTATGAATTTAGTTGAATATTAAACCGTTGCCGTCTCGAATGAGGCTAACTTCCGGCAAAAGTTGAACACCGAATTACGGGCAGCAAAACTCCCCAAGTGAGGCGCACATTATACTCATCGGGACAAATTATGCAAGCTTTTTTTGTAAGATTTTTCATAAATTTTGACCCTAAAATCACAGCTCTCAAGAACAGGAAAAACTGCGCTGACACCGCGCTTAAAAGCAGTAAAAGGCCACGACGCAGAAGGGCATCCGTGCATGGACTCTTAGCGTTGACGGGGTTACTCCCACACTTTCAAATGATTTATCTGTAGAAACTCCCGGCAGATAATCCTTGAGTCCGATAAAATCGTTACATATAATACGCGGCACAGCGTTGCACAAATAATACTAGCGTTCCTGAATCTCTTGGTGATAGAATCAGAGGCCACTATGAGCCACCATAATTTCCAGTTGGACAAGCTCTCACGTTTTTCCACCCACCTTGAAGAACTGTGCTCCATGTTTCAGAGCAGCCAGCATGATGATGCGTCCGCTGAATTGGCGGATGAGATTGCGGCGACGGCGGGCGAGATCATGTTGCTGCTGGCCGACCACGGAGAGGATGAACTGGTTCGCGTCACTCTTGACGCCGCTCGACGCTTACGCGAAGTCGCTCGCACGCTCCAGCCGCGACGCGAACAACTGGTAGCGGTCGGCGCGGCCTTGACGAGTGACGTGGCGCTCATCATTCATGCCGAGAAAAGAGCGGCTTAGGCAGAGCCACTTTTAATGTCCGTGTCACACAACTCACAAACAGCAAACTCACGGCTTAAATAATCTTCAAATTATTCCCGGCTGTGATTAAACGAACGCCTCGACGTTTGCCGGTTCTCCAGACTCCTGTATTGCCCAAAGCAGCGCGTGTAAGCGTGAAGCTGTTGAATAGCCTCTGCGCGCTTTTCCTGTTTTTGCAGGCAGCTTGAGTCTGTAATGCTCTCTTTCCTGTTTGTCGGCTAATAAGTGTGAGTAGAAAGGCGAGAGTCTGACCTTATCAGACGCAACAACGTAAGCGCCGGCACGCAACAAGGTAAGTGCCGGCATTCCATAAGAGAGTCAGACTCTTGCGCCCGCCCGCGAAAGCGATTCAACCTTTATGTCCTACGGCGACCGAGTAGACGACGGCCTCCTGGCCTCCGCCGAGTCCGAGCAGATAATTGAGTTTGGCGTCGAGAAATCCACCCATGCATAAGCTTCCGAGACCCTGCTCTGCCGCCAGCAGGCAGATGTTCTGCGCGACATGGCCTGCCTCCAGGAGAATGTAGCGATAACCTCTGGGGCCGTATTTCTTTTGCGTTCGTTTGAAGACGGCGGCGAGATAGATCACCAGATTGGCATTGTGTATGAAGGGTTCGGTTAAGAGCGCGCTGCGCAGGTCTGCCGCTTCGGCCTTGTCCTTGAGCAGTTCCAGAGAGTGATCCTGCACGTTGTAATGGTGCAGGCCATCCGTCATTCCTTCCACATTCTCCACGACGATGTAGAGTTCGAGCGGGTAGAGAGCGCCCGCCGAAGGCACTGTGCGAAAAAGAGCCGTGAGGTTATCGGGCATTTGTATCAGTCGCGCCAGGCCATAGCTGCCCGCGAGCAGCGTGGAGAGCGTCGCCTGCGACATGATGCGCGGCTGGAATTGGCGGCAGGATTCGCGCGAGTGCAGAAGCCCGAGCAGGGGTGTGGCTTGCGGGGACGGCAAGGCGGAAGTGTTGCCCGCCCCGCCCATACGCTTGTACTCGACTTCATAACCGTCCCCCTGGTATGCCTCCATGTTCTGCCAGGGTTCGGAATTGATGTGATAGAGCAGAGAGAGTGCGGTGATATCGTCGTACGGAATTATCATAGTTCCTCAAGCCAGCGGATGCGGGCAAGGATTCAATTCACTCTCGCCGCGAGTCGCTGCCGCATGTCCGAGAATACGGGCTATCTCAAAAAGTCTCGTGCCGCCGAGACGCTCTTCGCCATAGCCGAAGTGCATCGGCTGTAGCCCGGTGGCGAAAGTGCGGACTACGCTCAAGCCATAATCGACCACATCAGGCGTCGTGAGGTCTGCGTAGAGCACGCGGCAGCCAGCTTCGACCAGATGACTCACGCAAAAATCGAGGTCTGCCTCGATGCTCCCCTGCGAATTATCCTTTAGCTCCGAGAGAGATTGCCTGCGCCCGTTGTTCAACAAGAAGGAGAATTCGCCCAGCCGTTCGGGAATACTGAGAAACGCGCTATGGTCTTCGAGTGTGTGCACGTCCTCGTAGGACTTGAGCCGCATGGCGGGCGGCTCCCGGTGATAGCGTTGCACTTCTCCCGGATGCACCTGGCAGACTTCGAGCACGGCCTTCATCAGCGCGACCGAAGGATTGAGATGACACCCGAGACCTGTCACTACCGCAGGGCCGTTGCCCGTTTTATCTAAGGCGAGACCCATCATGGCGTAGACGGGCAGGTCTGTGCTGATGTTGAAGACGCGAATCTCTGTGCCGTAGCGCGCGTAGTGCGAGCGGATGGAGTGAGCCAGTTCATCGGACGCGGAAAACGTGACTTCGGGAGCCGGGAGTTTGTTCATCCAGGTGAGCAGGAAACCGTCTCGCTCGATCAACTCGTAGAGGCCATGCAGGACGGCGAACTCTAGCGACGGCCCGGCGGCGAGACCGTTAGAGTTGGAGATGGTGAAGAAGTCTTCCGGACGCGCGCTGGGAGAAGAGAGATAAACGAGCGTGGCCGGGGCATAGACCTCTCGCTTCTCCGGCAACTCGCGCATGGGAGTCCACATCACCTCGTCCTGCGGGTTCCAGCGACGGTAAGCGAAGTTGCGGCGCGCATACTGCGTCTCCGAATAAAGCACGCATTCGGGCGGGGCTACTCCTACGGACTCGACGGTTGCCCAGGGGGCGATGAAGTTGACTTGCGGATTAACCAGCGAAGCGCAGTAGTGCTCGATAGCTTCGCCGATAGCGCCGCGAACCGCGTCGTTTTCGGTCAAGCCCTTGCCCGCGTTCATGCGTTCTGCGAGCGCTCCCTTGCGGTAATCGAAATGGGAGAGCGTCGCTTGATAAATGATGGGAGGCGTCGGCTCGTCTGCGCCCGTGACGATCTGCGAGAGGCTGCGAATGATGCCCACTTTCGGGCTGACCAGTTCGAGTAGACGCTGCGTCCTATCGTCCAGTTGCGCTTTAATCATGGGCAGCACCGCCCGTCCCGCCCGCCGCCTCCTCCTGCTGCTGCTGCTTCTGCGCGGGCTGTGGTGATGCTCCGGCAGCCGCCGGTTTGAAGCAGGCGGGACACCAGGGCTTGCGCAGCACGACGTGCCTGGTGGAAGTCAGGTCGAGTAGATTGAAGACGATGATTTTGCCGAGGGCGTTCGCGGCGATCACGCCGGACAACTCCTTGATGGCTTCGAGAGCGATGAGGTTGGCGGCAACGTTCGCACCGAAGACGAGGCTCTCGCGCCTGCCGCTGTCATCCTGTTTGCGCGCGTCGAGAAAACTCTCGAACGCAAACTCGTCTTCGGGATTCGCCGCGCAGGCGACCGAGCGCATCTTGTAACAAAGATAACAGGCCGTCTCGAAGGGATGAATCGTCGGCCCCAGAACGACTTCGACTCCCGACAGGGCGCAGGATGTCCAGCGCGTACCGGTTTTGAGACAGGCGCGATTGAGTTTGTAAATCAGAGATGACTGCCCCGCGTCCAGACAGTTGATGACAAAGTCCGATCCTTCAATCGCAGCCGCTAAGTCAGCATCCGTTTGCAAAGACTCGACGTGTGCCGAGACGTTGACCTGCGGCGCGGCCGTCCTGATTTTTTGGGCTACTAATTGAGCACGCCCCTGCCCCACATCCGCTGGCGCAAAGACCTGTGATAAATAATGGTCGGCAGCACTGACCGGCAACGCGTCAACGCAACGCAGCGTGCCGACCTGTGCCGCCGCCAGCGAGAGTGCCGCCGTCGCGCCCGCCCCGCTCATGCCGAGCACCGTCACGACCGCACGGGACAGGCGCTGCTGCATCTCTGCGGAGGGCAATCCCAACTCGTGGAAAAAATTTAGCTGCGGCGTCAACTCTTCGCCGAAGCTGGCGGACTCGCCCTCCGTGCCTGTGTCTTCTATCAGGTTATTTGCGGCGAGAAGCTGAAGCCCCGCTTCAAGGTCTTCCGGCGCGAACACATCCGCGACGCTCTCCTCTATCTCTTGCAGAGTGTGCCGACCGTCTAAGAGCGGAATCACTAATTGCTGGAATTCGCGGAATGAGTGTCCCTTGAGCTTGATGCGCTTGCGCTCCGAGACGAAGTGCAGAACTTCGTCGCCGGATGAGTCCGGCGGCTCAAACCAGACGTAGATGTTGCTGGGAAGTTTCGGCCTGTTGAATTTTACTGTAGACATTATCTTGTTCGACCTGTTGACGTGTTTGACGATTGCGTATCACGGCGAGACTCAGATACTGGCCGTCCATCTCGATCACCAGTTTGGCATCGAGCAGTTCGGCCAGCGCCTTGTGTATCTCTTCCTCGTCGGCCACACCCGCAAACTCTCTCTGAAGATTGGCGAGACCGTGCGCGCTGTCACACTGCCGGAAGAGTTGTGCGGCCAGCCCGGTTAGTTGATAAGTCTGCTCTGTTCCCTCCAGCCCGCGCGTGTCTGTAATGTTAACCGTCTCCGCTTCGAAATAGGCATCGAGGCGCGCACGCTCGCCGGGCTCGGCCAGCCGTTTGTTCCACCACTGCTGGACTTCCTGCCTGACCTCCATGATGTAGGTGTGCGGCTGGCGCTTGTCGGCGTAATCGAAATCAAAGAAGTAGGCCAGCCGCGCCAGTTCCCTGCGGTTCAGCGGATACACATAATAGTATGCCAGTGTCGGTCGCACGCGCTCCAAACCGAAATCTTCCGCACGCGTGTAGAAGGGGCTGAAGCGGTCGAGCCTGATCGGCGTGCAGGAGGCGGGCGGTGACAGGTGTGTCAGGAGCGGGAGCAGTTCCGCCATGCGCTGGTATTCCGAGGGCGACTCGCCGGGAAATCCCGCCAGGAGATTCCATGCGATCTCTATCCCCAATTCATCACACCAGCGCAAAAGCTGTATGTTCTGCAAACCCGTGCAGCCCTTTCGCATCAGGCGCAGGACTTCATTACTAAAGCTCTCTATCCCTGGCTGAATCGAGCGCATGCCTCCGGCGCGCAACGTCTCCAGTTGGTCGTAGCGCAGGTTGGCCTTGACCTCGTAAAACAGTTCGAGGTTAAGACCGCTCTCGCTCAATTTGGGAAAGAGCGTGTTGATATATTTCGTGTCGAGAATGTTGTCTACGCCGTCTATGCGCTTCTGCCCGTAGGTCTCTGAGAGATAACTCAACTCTGCAAAGACGCGCTCCGGGCTTTTGCTGCGGAAGGACATCGTCGCGCCGTTCAGGCCGCAGAAAGTGCAATGCTGTTTCGCGCCCCACCAGCAGCCGCGAGAGGTCTCTATCAGGAGGTCTGTCCTGATCTCCTTTTGCAGCGGGGAGCGCCGCACCTGCTCGAAGTAATCGCTGTAATCGGGAATGGGGAGGCTGTCCATGTCCTTCACGGGTTCGGGAGTGGTCAGTTCCACGCTCTCGCCCTGACGGAGTATGCCGGGAATGCTTTTTTGCACGCCGCCATCGCCGCGCAGGAGGTTCTGCAAAAACTCCGCGAAGACCACGTCCGCTTCGCCCGTGCAGACATAATCTATCCAGTTGAAAGAGCGTAGCAGTTGCAGCCCCATCTCGCCTTCGCAGTTTGCCCCGCCGAAAATGACGACGGGCGGGTGCGGCGATTCCTTGATGCGCCGCGCGATGGCGAGGCTGGCGCAGGTCGTATGAAAGGTGGTGGTAAAGCCGACTACCTGCGGCTCGTGTTGGAGAATTTGGCGCGCGCAGTCTTCGACGAATTGATGGCGCACCTGTCGTGCTTTAAGCACCACGTCCAACAGTTCGCCCGTCCCCGAATAGCGCGGCAGGACTTTGTTGATGTACTCGCGCTCGTGCGGAATGGTATCTCCGAAGACGACATCTGCGAAGAACCACTCGCCGATCAAAGAATCCGAGCCGAGCGAATTGGCGATGGTCTGGTAGGCCATAAAACCGATTCGCTCGGCCAGTCTGAGGTCTAGATATTCGATTCGAGAAGAGAAGCCGTGGCGTGCGATTTCCGCCTTGAGCAAGCTCACACCGATAGCGGGACGGTTAATGTCCACAAAGGGCGGGACGGCAAAAACAACGTCCATGAGAACCTCGCTTCATGTGAGGCCGGACGATCTCCGGCCACGGACAGAGACTTCCGAAAAGAAAGAGTCGCACCACCCGTCTCACGTAAAAGTGACGGGTCGTGTGACGATTGATGAACGCCCCTGCTGCTGCTAACTGCCGAGCGAGCCGAAGCCGCCGCCGCCGAGTACTCCGCCGCCCGGCGCGCATCCTCCGCCACACTCGTTGATGCATTCGCGGATAATGCACTGCTGCAAGATGCACGAATGGATGATGCAGCGCTGGATGCAGTGATGGATGATGCAGTGCAGGACGCAGTGCTGGATGATGCATTGAGCGACAATCGGGTTGATGCGCGGTTGTGCGATGCACGGCGGCGCTTGTTGCGCGACGCACGGTGGCGCAGCCTGTTGCGCGATGACGCAGGGCGGCGCAGCCTGCTGGCCGCCCGCTTGCTGCGGAGCATCGCCTTCCCCGCCTTCCTGCCCTGCGCCGGACGAAGCCGCCGCGCCTCCCCCGGTGCCTTGCTGGCATGGCATTGCCGTCATGCAGATAAAGCATTGAATGCATTGAATCGCCTGCTCCTGTCCTCCTGAAGAACTTAGTTTGGAGATGCGATCTTCGAGTTCGGCCACGCGCATCTCCAGAGTCTTTGTCTTGGAACCGCCCCCGCCGCCGCCGGTTCCTCCAGCGCCGCCGCTACCGCCTCCCGTACCTCCGGTTCCTCCGCCGCTTCCAGTGCCGCCGGTTCCTTTTCCTCCCGTACCTTTTTGTTCAGCCATGACTTTATTCTCCTTCAAGTTAATTCGAGTTGCAGACAATGGGCGCGCACATCGTGTGCGCGCTACATCCCGAATGAGCCAAAACCTCCGCCGCCGCCGAAGCCGCCGCCGGAAGTGCATTCTGCGAGGCATTGTTGCGGCTGGGTGTAAATAATTGGGTCGATGATGCATCGAATGATGCAACGGATGCAGCGGTAGATCGTGCACGGACTAATCTGGCTGATGGGCTGATGAGCGATGCACGACTGCACACCCTGATGCGCGATGCAGGCTTGCACACCTTGTTGGGCGGCAACGCAGGGCGGCGCTGCTGCCGCCATACCACATTGACATGCCACCACCGCCCCACCAGAGCTTTGTTGCACGCACTGCTGCACGCATTGCTGGACGCATTGTTGGACGCACTGCTGGACGCATTGCTCGACGCATTGCTGAACGCAATTTTGTATGCCTTGCGCTCCCCCCATGCTGCTGATGTCGCAAGGCAGGCAAGGGATACAGGGTATTCCCGCCGCCTGACCTTCCGCCGCACCGATTTTAGAGAGCCTGTCTTCCAACTCGGCGACACGCATTTCCAGAGTCTTCTGCCCTGAACCGCCAGCACCGCCAGCGCCACTACCTTTTGTCTCTCCGGTTGCCCCGGTTCCCCTGGGACTTTTTGCTTCAGCCATGATTTACGCTCCTTTCCAGAGTGTGGGACTCAGTTGAAATGATCTGCTTCATGTTTCTCATAAACCGAAGCTCTCGCTACAAACTCTGCCTGAATATCTCGGCCAGAGACATAACTAGAAATCCGTGATGAGCATGGCTTGTGTTTAGGATGAATACTCCTCCTTCTGAGGTGAGAAGCGAAGGTGTGAGAACTCTGTTAAAGCGTCAGTTGACGAAAAGCAAACCAAGTCCCGTGAGAGAAATAGCGTCCAGCAGTTGGCAGTCAATTTTGACCCGCCGACTCTATCTCTGCCCCTAACCAAAGTCAATTAAATTTTGACCCGAAAGATGTCCCCCGGCTAACCGGGATGTGAATATGATGAGCAAAGCTCCGGTCGAAAAGTTGTCGGGAAGAGGTGCCGGACGAGCTTCGCGTCAGAGTCGCAAAAATGGTAATTCAGGTTTGATCTCTGGAGAAACGACCGGACGATCTTTCACGCCTCAAAATAATCTTTGCAACGCTACGCACCGTGCGACAGAGTCGCTCCCTGTCCGTCAGGAGTCGCCGCCAATTTTTGGAAGACCTTGATGACGGTGCCGAAATTTTCGTTGATGTATGTACTGGCGAGGCGCGCAAGGTTGTGCGCCACTAGGGCCTCCGCCGATTGCTGCCAGTTGGCCCTCTCATTCAAATCATTGACGAACCCGCTCGTGGTCAGGGTGCGGATATCGAGCATTGCCCTCCCGCAGGTTTTTCCGTCGGGGTCGACAACCGGAAGCTGGAAGTATTGATATCCGCCGGTGACTTTCCACGGCAGGTTTAATGTGGCCGCAAAAGGCGCGCTTGTCTTGCCGTCCGATGATTGTAGCGAGACGGTGAGACGCCAGTTCGGCTCGCCTTCGGCCACCCGCGACGGCTCGATGATCGCGCGCCACTCCGAAAAGTATATGACCTGATCGGTAGCGTAATACGAATGGTCTGTGGAATTTGACGGCAGGACGGGGGCGACCCTCAGATGGTGTGTGTCTCCTATTGAAAGCGTGAGGGCGAGGGCGGCCTCGTCGGCAGGTATCGTACCCTCGCAGCCAAACAATTCCAGACCGTAAAGGGTCACGGCCAGCAGCATGCCTCCGTCGAGGTCGGACAGTTCGAAGGTGCGCCAGCCCAGCCCGATGGCCGCCTGAAACTGCGGCGCGAATTGCGGCACGAACAAGTCCAGCACGGTGCCCAGGCGGTGGTCGTACCCCGACCCTTCGGACGACGACAACGATGCGGCGAAAGCACGCACTTCGCCGCGTACCCGTTCCCTGTCGAGGAAACGCTCCGGGTCGAATGCTTCAGCTTGCGGCGGGGTGTTCAACCCTTCGCCGATGCTCTGCATGAGCGTGCGGCTGATAGCCTCGTATCCTATGGTGAGCAGATCGGCGAAGCCTTCGTCTGGCACCTGGCTCAGTTCCGCGAGGATCGTCCCGGCGCAGTTCTTCATCATTTCGATGACGACGCCCGTTGTGGCGGGCACGTCGAGGTATCTCGGAACCTCGGAACTGACGAGCAGTTGGATCGTTTCGTCTCCGACGAAATACTCCGAGCGTCCGTCGAGATCGACATCCAGAACGAGGTCGAACAGGGAGTCCGGTTTCAAAT
>DASQDV010000522.1:0-5377 GCA_035633995.1 Pyrinomonadaceae bacterium
GTCATCGGCGCGTTCGGGTTGGACGAGGCGATGCTGTCGGTCTTTGAAGAGGTGACGGGGCGAACGGGCAACGGCGGCGGCGGGTTCGTGCGCCCGTCGAAATGGTTGAAGAGTTATTTGACGACCATCGAAGCGGGGCACGGTTTTCAGCGCGACAAACTCGGCCACATCGTCCACGCGTTTCTTTTGCCGCCGCGCTGCCCGCGCATCGAGTTCGGCGCGGTCACGCCCAAAGGCGATCACATACTCATCAACATCGCGGGCGAGCGCGTCTCATCCTCCGACCTTGATCAGTTTCTACGGATGCCGGAAGTGCAAGACCTGCTCCCGCCGTTCGACGAGCGCGCGATCAACTATTACGAGGGGCGCTTTCCTTCTGCGCCCGCGCGCGGCGCGTTCGGCCACCGCTACGCGCTCGTCGGCGACGCGACGGGCTGGCTGCGCCCGTTCAAAGGCAAGGGCATCTCGACGGCGATCATCACAGGTCTTCGCGCGGCGGAGACGATGCTCGAACACGGCGTCTCGCGCGCGGCCTTCGCGCATTACCGGCGCGCGTGCCGCGACATGTTCGGCGACTACGCTTACGGCGTCGCCGTCCGTCGCACGATGCTCGCGGGCGCGCGCGTCTTTCTCGATCCGATGATCGATGTCGGAAAAGTTGACCCCGTGATGTACGATGCGCTGTTCGACGCCGTCTCCGGCCACGAGACGTATCGCAACATCATCCGCCGCTCGCTCAAACCGCGCCTCGTCAGGAAGGTTGCCACGCGCGTCTTCGCGGGCGTCAGGCGGCACCGGGCGCACAGGGCTAGACGTATGAAAGACATCACAGTGCGCCGCATGACCGTGCGCGACATAGACGAACTGCTGCGCATCAACGAACGGATCACGGGCAAGCCCCACGCGGCCTACTACGAGACGAAGGCCGCCGATTACATCGGGCGCTCGCCCACGACCTGCCTCGTCGCAGAGCACGGCGGGCGCGTCGTCGGCTTCGTGATGGGCGACGTGCGCGGCTGGGAGTTCGGCGCGAAGCTCGCAGGCTGGCTCGAAGTGATCGGCGTTGACCCGGATTATCACCAGCGCGGCGTGAGCGGCGCGCTGCTCGATGCGCTGTTCGAGAGTTTCCGCCGCGCGAATGTTTCGGTCGTCAACACCATCGTCAACTGGAACGACGGCGACCTCATAGACTATTTTCGCGCCAACGGCTTCGACCGCGGCGACTACGTCAACCTCGTCCGCAATCTCGAAGAGTAAAAACTTGTCCGTTGTCAGTTGTCCGTTGTTTTTTGTGCCGGGCAGCTTGTCACTTTCATCTTTAGCAACTCGCATGATTGCCACATGCAACTGACAACTGACGACGGACAACGGACAGCTTCTTTATGAAACTCAACCCCGAAACCGTCCTCAAACGCCGCCCCTATCTTCGCCTCACGCTCAATTCGGGCGACGAAGTGCAGGTGTCTGCGGACGGCAGGTTGATCAAGTGCGGGCTGCACGCGCTCTCGATCCTCGAACTGTTTTCGCAGCCGCTCTCCGTCGCCGATGCGATCAAGCAACTCGGCGCGCGCGTCAGCGGCGGGGAGCGGGTCGCGGCGATTGCCACGCTCTTTCGTCTCTACGAAGGTGGCGCGCTCCGCGACGTTGCGGCAGGCGCGCTCGAAGACGCGACGCTCGCGGCGGACGACTCCGACGCGGCGGCGAACAGCAGCGACGGCGACGACTCCGGCGACAACTTCTCTGCGGATGAAATCTACTTCGAGTGCTCGCTCGACGAAACATCGCGCGGCTTGCTCCCTTACCGCGAGCGCGACGCGCGCGAAGGCCGCGCGCTTCCGCCGCCCGACGCGCTCGAACTCAACCCGCACATCTTTCTGCAAACGGGCATCGAAGCGCCCGCGCATCTCGCCGCGCGCCTCCCGTTTCTTGATCGCTTCTCGCCGCGCCGCCCGCTCGTCTGGGTTGAAGACGCGGGCACAGGGGCGCTCGCGCCTTACTGGCTCAAACCCGCGCAGGCGAAATTGATCGAGCAACTCGGTTCGGGAACGCTCGCACCCTCAGAACTCGATACGGATGTCGCCGCGCAATTCGCGGAGGCGCAGATTTTGATCGCGCCCGCCGCGGAAGCGGCGCGGGCGAAAATCCGGCAACACACTTACGAAGGCTTGCGGCGCGACCTGCAAACCAACCAACACGCGGTGCTGCGCAAGATCATCAGCCCGTTGCAACTGGCGGCCTTGCGCCGCTACTTCCGCGCGCTCGACTCGCGCGGCCACCTCAAGGCGAGCAGCAACAAGCATTACGCGCACAACCGTCGCTCTATTTACGACGAAGAGACTTCGCGCTTCGTGCAGCATCAGATCACCGCGCTCGTAAATCGCATCACGACTGCGCCCGTTCGCCCGTCACACTGTCAGGTCTCCGTCTACCAGCCCGGCGCGTTCCTGCGCCGCCACAAGGATCAGCCGCAGTACGTCTGGAATCTCTCGCTCGTCGTGGATGCCGAGCCGGAGTTGGAGGAAGCGAGCGCGTGGCCGATCTGCATGGAGGTGGAGGGGCGCACGCATGAGGTGCGTCTGGAGATCGGCGACGCGGTGCTCTATCGCGGCTCGGAGTTCACGCACTGGCGCAACGTGCTGCCCGCCGATCAATCCGTCACGCTGCTGTTCTGTTTCTTCTCTCCGGCAGACGGTTAAAACGAAACGCGGAAGGAGGAACGCAGAACGATGAATGAAAGGCAGGACACAGAAGACAGAATATAGAAGTCAGAATCAACCACCTCTCAGCTTTCCTTCTGACTCCTCTATTCTGTCTTCTGTTTTCTCCTTCCGCGTACCTCCTTCCGCGTTTCTCTTATGCGGTGGACACGTCCGCACGCTTTGTGCCACAATTCGCGCACAACAAACACTAGAATTAAAATCAGATTTTGAGAGGAACAATATGGCAGAAAACGAGAACGCATTAGGCGCGACGGAAGCGACGCCGGAGGCTCAACTTGGCGGAAGCGAAGCGAACGCGAACGCCGAGCCGCCCGACACAGCCACCGCCGACGCCGCACCGGCGAGCACGGAAGAGATCACTTATCACGCCGTCGAAAAAGACGGGCAGGTGACGGCGCTCTGGGAGATGCAGGGGCGCAAACACCTCCGCACCATTGACCCCCGTTCGCGCCAGGGACAGGAAATCCTTCGCCTCTACACCGCCGAACACCACGACGAACAGTGACAAGTGGCAGGTGACGAGTGACAAGTTAAAACAGAAGAACTTCTCTTTTTAACTCGCCACTCGTCACTCGTCGCAGTTTTATCTGAACACATCATTCATCACCCGTCACCCGTCACTGTTTTATCTAACTTGTCACCTGTCACTCGTCACCTGTCACTGACTAAATTCCTTCCTTCGCCTCCGACAAATGCTTCGATGTTGTCTATGAGTTGATCTGCGAGCGCCTGCATCGCTTGCCGGCTCGCCCATGCGACGTGGGGCGTGACGATCAAGTTCGGCAGGTCGAGTTCGAGGAGCGCCTCGCCTTCGCCGGGCGGCTCGCGGCTCAGGACATCCACGCCCGCGCCCGCAATTATTCCCGTCCGCAACGCTTCGACCAGCGCAGTTTCATCCACCACGCCGCCCCGCGCGCAGTTAATCAACAGGGCAGTGCGCTTCATCGAGGCGAGTTCCGGCGCGCCGATGAGATGGCGCGTCTCCGCGTTCAGCGGCGTGTGCAGCGTGATGATGTCGCTCGCGCCGAGGACTTCCGCAAAGGGCGTGCGCCCTTCGCGCGCGCGACGACCGGAGGCGGCTTTGCGTTCGGCGACGAGCGTGTTCATGCCGACGGCGCGCGCGAGTCGTTCGACCGACTGGCCGAGCGCGCCGTAGCCGACGATGCCGAGCGTCGTCGCATGCAGATCGCCGATTGGGTGCGTGAGCAGACAGAACTGCCCCGCGCGCTGCCACTCACCATTGCGCACGTCGCGCACGTAGCTCATAAGATTGCGGCGCAGCGCGAGCATCAGCATGAGGACGTGTTCGGGGAGCGTGTGCGTCGCGTAGCCGCGCACGTTCGAGACGGCGACGCCGTGCTCGCGGCAACTCCTGAGGTCTATGTTGTCAGTGCCCGTCGCCGCGACCGCGATGAGACGAAGCGCGGGCAACTCTGCCAGTTGCGCGCCCGTGATCTTCACTTTGTTGACGACGGCGATGCTCGCCTCCCGCAGACGCGCGACGACTTCTTCGGCGCGCGTCTCGCCATACTCGTGCCACTCGTGCGCGAACGCGGGCGGCCTGAGCTCCGCCCCGAGCGTGTTGCGATCCAGAAAGACGATTCGTTGCATAGTTCTATTTAACCGCGCGAACTTTTAGAGCCGTTTCCAAATCTTCCTTCTGATTTCCTTTGTGCCTTCGCCCTTTCCTCTTTGCGCCTCCAGCATGAACTGCTTTTCACGCTGGAGGCACGAAGTTAAGACGTAAGGCGCAAAGAGTGGAATGGCGGCTCAAGGCTAAAATTTTCAACTGATCAACGCAGGAACGGCACGAGCAGGCGGACGAGCGCGACGATGACGAGGACGCCCACCACGTCGAGCAGCAGGCCGTAACGAATCATGCGCGCGAGCGGGACGTAGCCCGAACCGTAGACGATGGCGTTGCAGGGCGTGGAGACGGGGAGCATGAAGCCGAGGCTCGCGCCCATCGTCGCGCCGAGCGCAGGTTCGAGCGGGTCTGCGCCCACCGCGCGGGCGATGGCGATCACGACGGGCACGACCATGTTGGCCGAGGCCGTGTTCGATGTCGCTTCGGACGTGAGCGTCGCCACGAGCGTCGAGGCGAAGAGGAGCGAGAGGCCGCCCGTGATGGGCAGGTGCTTCGTCAACCCGTAGCCGATAGCCTCGGCCAGCCCCGTCTGAAACGAGAGCACGCCGAGCGCGAAGCCGCCGCCGTAGAGCAGCACCACGCCCCAGTCGATCTTCACCGCCTCGTCCCACGTGATCGCGCGCTCGCCGCGCCCGTCGCCCGGCAGGAGAAACAGGAGCATCGCGCCCGCGACCGCCGCCACCGCTTCGGGCACGCGACGGTTCACCGATTGATAGAGCGCGCTCTGGTCTCCGGCGACGAGCGCGACGAGGCCGGGCACGATCCAGAGCGTGACCGTCGCAAGAAAGGCGACGAGCGTTGATTTCTGCCCGCGCGTCCATGCGCCGAGCCGCGCACGTTCCCGCGTGAGCATTTCGCGGCTGCCTTCGATCTCGCGCACGCCCGCCGGGCACAGGATGTTCAAATAAAAACTGAGATAGAGAAAGAGGATGATGACGACGGGCGTGCCGATCATCGCCCACTTGAAGAAGGGAAACTCGACGCCGACGAGTTGGCGTATGAAGCCGAG
>DASQDV010000523.1:0-5731 GCA_035633995.1 Pyrinomonadaceae bacterium
GAGATGCTCGAACAGGGCGCGAGCGAAGAAGAGTTGCGGCGGATGAAGAACGTCAACCTCGCGGGTTTTCTGCGCGGCGCGGAGAGGCTCGGCGGCTTCGGCGGGCGTTCCGACATTCTCGCCGAGAGCATGACCTACGGCGGCACGCCCGATTATTACCTGCAACGTCTCGAAGCGATGGCGAACGCCACGCCCGCCGACGTGCGTGCGGCTGCCAATCGCTGGCTGCGTGCGCATCATTACACGATGACGGTCAAACCGTTTCCGCGCCTGGCGGCGGGAAAATCCGACGTTGACCGCAAAATCCTGCCCGCCCTCGACGCTCCGCCGGACGTTAAATTCCCCGCCCCGCAACGCGCCAAACTTAAGAACGGTCTGAACGTCCTTCTGCTCGAACGTCATGCCACGCCCATCGTCAACGTCGCGCTCGCGCTCGATGCCGGTTCGTCTTCGGATACGCCTGACAAAGCGGGCGTCGCCACGCTCGCGCTCGACCTGATGGACGAAGGCACGAAAACGCGCGACGCTTTTCAGATCGAAAAAGAGTTGGACTTGCTCGGCGCTAATCTGTTCACCGGAAGCGCGCTCGACATGTCGTTCGTGCGTTTGCAGGCGACGACTGAAAATCTGCGCCCGTCGCTCGCAGTCATGGCCGATGTCGTGTTGAACCCGTCGTTTCCCGCCGACAAGTTTTTGATTCAAAAACAGCGTCGCATCGCGCAAATCGGACTGGAAAAAGCGAACCCGAACGCGCTCGTGCAGCGCATTTTGCCCGGCATCATCTACGGGGCAAATCACGCTTACGGCAAGCCCTCGTCGGGTTTTGAAAAAACGGTCGAAACGATTTCGCGCGAAGACTTGATGAAATGGCACGCCGACTGGTTCAAACCGGGCAGCGCCACCGTCGTCGTCACGGGCGACACAACGCTCGACAAAGTTCTGCCCGTGCTCGAAGAGACTCTGGGCGGCTGGCAACAGGGCACTGCGCCGCGAAAAAATCTCGGCACGGTCGCACGCACTCCGGGCAAAAAGATTTACCTGATCGACAAACCGAATGCCCCGCAATCAACGATTGTCGCCGCGCACGTTTCGGAAACCAGCGGGCAGCCCGAAGACCTCGCGCTCGAACCCGTGATGCAAAACTTCGGCGGCATGGCAACGTCGCGTCTGAACCGCAATCTGCGGCTCGACAAACACTGGAGCTACGGCGCGAGCGGCCAACTGACTTCCGTGCGCGGCCAGCGCACGTTTGTCGTCGTCGCGCCCGTTCAGACCGACAAGACCAAAGAATCGATCCTCGAAGTGACGAAAGAAATCAACGATGTCGCGGGAACGCGGCCAATCGGCGGCGAAGAATTCAACAGCATCATGCGCAACATGACTTCGCGCCTGGCGGGAAGGTTCGAGACCATTTCCGCTTTAGAAGCGGCGGCCATTGCTCAGATCAATTTCAACCTGCCCGCCGATTATTGGACGAACTACTCGAAAAATCTGCGCGCGCTCGGCGAATCGCAGCTTAACGCGGCGGCGAAGAAATTCGTCCGCCCCCATGAACTCGTCTGGATCGTCGTCGGCGATTTGAGCAAGATTGAGACGGGAATCCGCGAATTGAACATCGGCGAAGTCGTCCGGCTCGATGCGGACGGCAATCAGGTTAGCCGGTAGTTCGGTATGAAGCGACTCGGCAGCGCGCTGTCTCGGGGTGGCAGTGTTATTGCGTCTCGTGCTGCTCGATGCTCTCAGGGTCTTTGATGAGGTCTTTGTTGATACGCATCTTGCGGCGGTTGGCATCAACCGCGACATAGACGACTTCGGCCTCCGTCACCTTGATGCGCTCGCTGGTGCCGCCGTAGCGTTCGGCTTCGACGACGACGCGAATGGTGATCGAGGTTGTGCCGACGTGCGAGGTGCTGGCGTAGAAGCTCACGAGGTCGCCGACGAAGACGGGCTGGTGGAAGATGACTTCGCGCATCGCCACCGTCACGAAACGCTCGATTTGCGTGCGGCGGTGCGCCTCGACCGCGCCCGCGATGTCTATGTAACTCAGGATAATGCCGCCGAAGATCGTGCCCTGCGGGTTGGTGTCGCGCGGCAGGAGCGTGAGGCGTATGGCCGGATCGGTGTAGTCCATGAAAGTTTCGTCTGCGGCGCTTGCGTGCGCTCTGGCCGCGTCCGCCGCGAGAAGTCCTTAGTTTGTGTCAGATTTGTTGTCGCTAGAGCATGGACGCGCGCTCTGCGCGCTGTCAAGTTCGAGCGCGAAATTAGCCCCGTTCGCACAGCCAACTGTGCCCGCCCCCGCCTCATCTAAACGCTTGCCGCGCCGAAGAATATCGCCTCGACGGATTTCCGCACAGTCGAAACTGTGAAACGGCGTCGCGCCCGCGTCATCCATACGTTGATGCGCCGTGTATAATTGCCGGCAACCACGTTGAATTTAAGAGCCGTCCGCCCAGAGAAACAGTTTATGTCAAATTCCTTACCGCGTTTTAACGTCCTCGGCGCGCTCGCCGTCGCGATTTTCGCCGCACTCGCCTTTGCCCCCGATGTCGCCGCACAGCAGCGCGCAGGCGGCACGCGTTTCGACGTGACCAACTACCGCATCGAGGCCGAACTACGCCCCGCCGAACACATCCTGCGCGCCACAGGCGACGTGACCTTCACGCCACTCGACACTACGCGCTCGGTCGTCTTCGAGCTAAACGGCGCGCTCAAAGTCGAGAGCATCGAGCGCAACGGCAAGCCGCTGACGAACTTCGTGCAAGACCCTGCGGGATTGGAATCCATCGGGCCAAACGTGCGTGTTGACCTCGGCGAAGTCATACCGGCGAACACGCCCGTGACGTTGCGCTTCAAGTGGTCGGGCGCGCTCGTCACGGCAGAGGGCGGGCCGCTCGTGACGCGCCGCCTCGCTTACGTCGGCAACGAAGGCTCGTATTTGATGTACGCCGCGCGCTGGTTTCCCTTCCACGACTACGCAGCCGACCGCGCCACCGCAGACATCACCGTCATCGTCCCGACCGGATTTCAAGTTGCCGGTTCGAGCGACGAGCCGCCGACGCAGACGGCAGGCGCGGCGGGCACAACGCGCTACCGCTTCGTCCATCGCACTCCCGCGCTCGTCGGCAACATCGCCGCCGGTCGCTACGTGACGCGGACGCTGCGCATCGGCGGCTACGAGTTGCAGTTCTTCGTGCAGCCGGGCAGCGAGGGGCGCGTCGAGCGTTTCGGCGAAGTGATGGGTCAGGCTTTGCAGTTCTACACGAAGCAGTACGGCGCGCCCGCCTTCGGCACGCGCTACACCATCGCGCAGATAGACGACGAAAGCCTTGAGGCTTACGCCGCGCCGGGCATGCAGTTTCTCTCCGCCAGCTTCTTCGATCCGGCGCGCCCGACCAAAGAGGAACGCTTGCAGCGCGAGACGGCCTATCAATGGTGGGGCTTCACGGTCGCGCTGAAATCTTTCGACGACGCGTGGCTCTCGCAAGGTCTCGCCGAGTGGAGCGCGTTCGCCCTGCGCGAATCAACTTTGACGGGCGCGGCGCTCGACGCCTCGCAGCGCGACATGCAGGAGCGCGCCCTGATGTTCGAACAGTCGGCCTCGATCCTGCGCGCGCCCTCGCAGCTCGACGACACCTCGCCGCAGTATCAATCAATCGTCTTCTACAAAGGCGCGATGGTCTACAGGATGCTGCGCGAAACTATCGGCAAAGAGAAGTTTGACGCGCTGCTCCGCACGCTCTATCAGGAGTATCGCGGCAAGAGCGTCTCGATTGACGACTTCGAGCGGCTCGCCACGCGCGAGATCGGACTGAACATGCGCTACTTCTTCGCGCGCTGGGTGGAAGGCACGGGCGTGCCGGAATTCACGGTTGACTACCAGATCATACGCACGCGCACGAACAAGTTTCGCGCGCGCGGCACGGTCAAGCAGAACTTCGAGGGCTTGCGCATGCCCGTCGAGGTGATGCTGCGCGCCGAGGGCGACAACCAGAACCAGATCACGACCGTGCGCATTGACGAAAAGAGCGAAGACTTTGATTTCGAGTCGAACGGCGCGCCGCTCGAAGTTCTCGTTGATCCGAACAACAAAATCCTGCGCCTCTCGGAAGATTTGCGCGTCTCGGTCGTCGCGCGTCGCGGCATCGAACTCTACCGCGAAGGCCAGTACGCCGAAGCGCAGCGCCAACTCGAAGAAGCTCTCAAGCTCGACAAGTCGAACTCGTGGGTCTACTACAATCTCGGCCTGATCTATCTCGAACAGCGCAACTACGACCCGGCGCTCGAACATTTTCAGGCCGCGCTCGACGGCAACCGCAAGCCCTCGTGGATCGAAGTCTGGGCGCACATCAAGCGCGGCACCGCCTACGACGCCAAAGGCGACCGCTCGCGCGCCACCCACGAATACAATCAGGCCGTCGAAACCGGCATCAACTATGACAACGCGCAGGCCGTAGCCAAAGGCTATCTCGCCACGCCCTACGACCCGCGCGCCGCCACACAGCAACAGGCTTCGAGCAACTAACTCAAAACTTCATCCATTAAAAAGGTCGCTTTCAGTTCGTTGAACCGAAGGCGACCTTTTTAGTTTCCAAATATAAATTTCGCTCAGCGCCAGTTGCCGATCAGGATGAAGGGCGCCCAGAAGAAGGGGTGCGCGAAGTTGCTCTTGCCGATGCCGGAGGAGGCGCTCGCCTCGCCGCTGCGCTGTGCCGAGGTGGTGAGCAGACCGCGACGCTCGATGCCGCCGACGAGGTCTGTCGCCTCGCCGCGCAGGAGCGAGACTTGAGCGCGGCGGAGGGCTTCGGCTTTCGGCATCCCTGCTTGCGAGTTGCGGATGCGATAGAAACTCTGCATGAGTTGCTTCGTGCTCGCGTCGGCCACCGGCCAGAGGCTCGCCATCACGGCCTTTGCGCCCTGCCGCTGCGCGTGCACGGCGAAACTCTCCACCTCTTTGCCGTCGGCAGCCGTCCCGCCCGTCGCCGTGTCGCAGGCCGAGAGCGTTAAGAGTTCGACGCCGCCGAAGAGATTAACAGAGCCTCTGATCTTGGCGAGCGACAGGTGGCCGCCGTCGCCGAGCAGCAGGAACGAATCCGTCTCGTTGCCCGGCTGCACGGCGAAGTGGCTGGCGATGTGGACGACCGGGAAACGCTGGCGCAGCGCCGCGCGAAAACTCTCTTCCGTGAACGCGTCGTCCAGAATAACTTTGCCGGGAAGCGCGCTGCCCTGCGCCGCGTCCTCACCCTCGCTGATGATGCTGCGCAACTCTTCGGGCACGCCCGGAAGCGCGCTGAACCCCGCCTGCGCTTTCGACACGCCTAATCCGAGTCCGCTCCATTTCGCGCTCGGCTGATCTTTCAGACGGCTGTTGCTCGCCGGGGTGAAGACGACGTTGCGGAAGCGTTCGACGAGGTAGCGTTCGCCGTCGTAGAGCGCGGCGACGGGCAGGTAGCGCAGCGCGCCGTCGAGCGACCACATCAACGTCTCGGCCTGCGCGCCCTGCAAATCTTTGGCGATGGGGGCGACGAGGATTTTGTACAACTCTCCGGCCAGCGGGCGCGCGTCCTGTCGCGGGTTTTGCAGCACCTCGCGAAAGGCCAGAATTTTGCGTTCGAGGTCGGCGGCCTTGATCGGGTACTCGACGGCCTTCTGCACGTCCGGCGTGATGAGGATGACGCGATATTTCTCCGCGCCCAGAATCGTGTAGAGCGCGACGGCGCCCGAACCCAGTTCG
>DASQDV010000524.1:0-4610 GCA_035633995.1 Pyrinomonadaceae bacterium
CTCTCCTTCGTCTCCGTCTACGCCTTCGGCCTGCCGGGCGCGATCTCGCCGCTCACCATGATGATGCATTACAAAGTGCCGCAGGGTTTCGAGCCGAACGCGGCGTTGCAGGAGTTGACCCTCAAAGCCTACATCGCACGCGCCGAGACGCTCCTGAAAACCCCCGAGCAGTATGCCGAGAACCCGAACAAGTTCTGGCCTGAGACGATGCAGATGCTCGTCGCGCTGACGACCCTCGAAACGCTCGCGGCCGAGCGCTTCCCGGCCTACGCCGAGCGCATCTCAGCCCTGAAATTATCCATGCACACGGCCAACAACGAGAAGGAGCAACAGCGCGCAGCCGATTTTCTACAGGGGCAGCGCGACCACGAGAAGGAGAGCAGGTTCGACTCGCTCATCGAAGAGATCGAACGCGAGACGACGCCCGAAAAGCGTGAGCGTTTGATTGCCAACGCCGCGCAGGCGGCAGAGTCCGTGCCGCAACTCGAACAGGTCGAATCGCTCGCGCAGAAGATCAAAGAGTCGGAGGCGCGCCAGCAGTTGTCGAACTGGCTCAACTTCAGACGCGCGCAACTCCTGGTCAAGGAAGGACAACTCGACGAGGCGAAGCGCGTCGCCGACCGCGTTGACGAACTCGACTCGCGCGCCATCCTCTATTTCGAGATCGCCAGAGAAGGCATCAAGAAGCTCGAAGACAAACGGCGCGCGCAGGAATTACTGGACGAAGTGGCATCGGCGGCGCGCAAAGCTCCGAATACGCCGGTTAAGGCGCGCACGCTGCTCGGCATCACGCACCTCTACGCCGCGTTCGACGCCCTGCGCGCCGCCGAAGTGATGTCGGACGCCGTCAAGACCATCAACACGCTCGACGATCCGGACCTCAGCATGGGCTTTATCCTGCGACGCATCGAAGGCAAGAACTTTTCCGTCTACAGCGGCTACACCGTCCCCGGCTTCAATCTCGAAAACAGTTTTCAGGAACTCGGACCGCGCGATTTCGACGGCGCGCTCTCGCTCGCACGAAATCTCACAGACCGCGCACAACGCGCCACCGCTATTCTCGGCCTCTCCGCGCAGTGCCTTGAACAGACGGCGAAGCCCTCGGCGCTGCCCGCAAATGACGCGCCGCCGAAGAAGTCCGAGAAGCCCGCCGGGCAATAGCCTTGACACCTTTCGTGCGCGACTCCTACACTTCGCGGCAAGCTCAAGAAGAAATTCTTCGTAGTAGAAGCCGGAAGGTGAGTGTTGAGTCTCAATCTGCCAAACGCGCTGACACTGTCGCGCATCTTCGTCGTGCCGCTCCTGGTAACGGTGCTCTTGACGCCGTTTTCGGAAGATTGGCTTGGCGTGCCGCGCCACCTGCTCGCCGCCTCGCTCTTTCTCGCCGCCGCTTTCACCGACTACCTCGACGGCCACATCGCGCGCCGCCGCCAACAGGTCTCGCGGCTCGGCCAACTGCTCGACCCCATCGCAGACAAACTGCTCATCTCGGCTGCGCTCATCTCGCTCGTCGAAAACCGGCTCGCGCCCGCGTGGGCGGTCGTCATCATCATCGGGCGCGAGTTGGCCGTCTCCGGTTTGCGTTCGATTGCGGCGGCGGACGGCGTGGTCATCGCCGCTTCACGGATGGGCAAGTTCAAGATGGGCGCTCAGGTTTTGGCGATTGCGCTCTTGATCTTGTCGAGCGTGCGCGGCGCGCCGCCGGTAGCGAATTTCGGGCAGGCGTTTCCGGCCATACAGGTCTGGTCTGTGCCGGAACTGCGCGCGGCCGTGCGACACTTCCTCGGCGAAGGCGCGACGACGGCGACCGACTGGCAAGTGCTGCTCTACACGCTGGGGCGCGCGACGCTCTGGATCGTCGTGCTCTCCGCCTGCTTCTCGATGTACGAATACTTCCGCGCCTTTTACCAGTCCGCCATTGACCGCGCCGCGCTCGAACGCGAAGCGGCGCGCACAGCCAAGACGACAACGCCCGTCGGAGTCGAAGCGCGAACTCAGACGGGCGGGTGAAAATTTTTAACTGACAATTGAAGTTGCCGGAGTTGATGCGACGGGCGCGAGTGCGTCTCGCGTCAACGTCTGCTGCGGGACGGAGACCAGTCCGGGTCGGTCACGTCAACCGTCGGCGACGGCGATTTTGGCTCGGAGATGCCCGGTCGCGATCTTAATTGCGGGAGCGGCGGGTCGTCCGCGTCGGCGGCCAGACCACGCTTGTCGGCCGCGCGTATGATCATCTCTTCCGACGATAAGTAGAACGAGCGCGTGCCGTCCCTCGGGTACCTCGCGGGCGTGGCCGACACGTTGAACGAACCGTCGAGCACCGTCAACTCGAAGCAGTAGTCGTTCAAAACGCCTTCCGCCAACTGCTCGTCAATCAGGTCTGCCTCGCGCAACTCGGCCATGTTGCCGAAGCGCACTCCGGCGCCCACAGTCGATTGAAAGGTTTGCTCGGCCTCTATCAACCGACGCATCGCGTGAATGGCCGACGCCTCGTTGGCCGCGCGTCGCGCCGCCAGCAGGTTCGGGATGGCGACCGCCGCCACGATGCCGATGGGGACGGCGAGCATCAGCGATAAAACGCTCGTCACGATGCCGCCAATCGCCAAGCCCTGCCCGCCGTATTCCGCAGGCTGCCGCTTCGCCTTCACCAGCGCAAAGACGCCGAGCGTGATCCCCAAGAGTGCGCCGACGCCGAGCACGCCGAGCGTCGGCATGCTGATGATGCCTAAGACGAGCGACGCGACGGCCACGCCTTTGCGCCGGTTCATCTCACCGCCCGCCGCGAAAGAGGCCGCGCCTGCCGCGTGCGCGTAGCTGTAATTCTGCTGCGCCTGCCCCGTGAGCGAATTGCCGCACCCCGTGCACGCGTGCGCGCCCGCCCAGCAGACCATCCCGCAACCGTTGCATCTCACGCTGCTCATATCATTTTCTCCCGCGCGAAGGCTTGCCGACAGCGGCGACCGGCACCGGCAAGCCTTCGCGGTTTTAAGTCCGAAGTTTTATCTGAAGGTCGCTGAGGGTCGGCAGGTGTCGTGCTATTTCACTTCGACGAAATCGCCCGTGTGAATCTCCTGCGCGACGCGCGTGACGACGGCGGTGGCGGTGCGCGCCTGCACGCTCAGGACGACCATCTCGCCCACGATCTTGCGCGGCATCGGCGGACGCCGTCGCTCGATCTTAGGTATCGTGACCATCGGGCCGTCAATGCCCGTCCGGTTCGGGTTTTCCACGCGCGGCGCTTTGATGGAGAATTTGCCGCCGCGAAAACGCTCGCTCTCGAAACCGTAGTTGGCCGACGGCGTTATCTCGTCGTCGCGGAAGCGCGAGATGTCGCCCGTCCCCGTCGGGCGATAGACCGTGAGGCGGTCGCCTTCTTTCAAATTATCTTCCGCGCCCAGATCAACGTAGACGATCTGGTGGCGTGAAATCATCTCGCGCCCGTCGCGCGCGAGCACGATGCGGCCATTCTGTTTTCCGCTCGGGTCGGCGAAACGATCAATGTCGCCCGTCTCGCCCGCAGGCGGCGAGACGCGGTAAGGCAGGCCGCGCAGCAAGTCGCCGAGCAAAATCATATCGCACTCGCTCATCACCTGCGCCACAGACACCTGTTCCTTCACGTTCGTCACGCGCAGCCGTCCGATCTCCTGCGTGTAGACGCCGAGCCAGCCCGACTTGCGCGTGAGCTTGGTCGTAAACTGACCGCGCGGTCGCACGACCTGAAATTCCTGCCCGACCTTGATGCCCTCGCGCGCCCCGGCGTTGATGAAGACAAAGTCGCCGACGGTGAAGTTGCGTTTCTCCTGCTCCTGCTCGCCGCCGACGACCTCGAAGCCGTTGTAGTTCGGCGCGTATTCGATATAACCGGAGCAGACTAACTCGGATTCGAGTGCTGCGGGCAGCGGACTCGGCGCGGCGGCGACGACGGGCGCGTTTGCCTTCGTCTGTCCCGCCGAACCGGAAGCCGTCTGGGCTTCAACCGAGGTCAGCGCGAAGAGGAAAGCGAAAAGTAAGGCGGCAACGCCGCCGGGGCGCGAACAGTGTTTACGTGTGTGCACGGGGACATCTCCTGAATTTAAGGAAAGTGAACGTTTCGGACTTTTGGCGACGCCGGAAGCGAGCCGTAGAGGCTTTGCCGAAGCATCTGAAAAGGGCGTCGGGATGAGGTTGGGAGGCCGTGCGGGCGTCTGACGCCTGTGGCCGCACGACACAGGGCACTTTCAATCCTACTTGCTGGCAGCGCGGAGCGTCAACAAATTTCTTCAAACTGACCGCTCTGCCGTATTGATTTGGCGCAGAGGCTCGCTGCGGCTTGCGTTTTAGCGGAGCTATTGCTACTATCCACGTTTTGTCGGAAGTGCTCGGAGTGATCCGTAGTGTGCCGGCGTAGCTCAGTTGGTAGAGCATCTGATTTGTAATCAGAGGGTCGGGGGTTCAAGTCCCTTCGCCGGCTCCATTGAAGTTTTGAGGCCAACCGTGCAGGGGTGGTCGAGTGGTTAATGGCACCGGGCTGTAAACCCGGCAGGCTAACGCCTTACGTAGGTTCGAATCCTACCCCCTGCACCAGAATAGCGAGAGGCTGGAGGTCAGAGGGTAGAGGTCAGTTTTTTACT
>DASQDV010000525.1:0-4720 GCA_035633995.1 Pyrinomonadaceae bacterium
CGGCTATGGCGGCATCGCGCTCGCCGACGTGGAATATCTCGTCATCCGCGACAACTTCATCGAAGACAACTCGCCCAACCCGCGCTCGCCCGTCTGCGGCATCTTCGTCCTGCACGCCGAGGGCGTGGAGATTTCACGCAATCGCATCAACGGCAACGGCGCGCGCCTGTTCAAATTCGACGACGCCTCGCAGGCGGCCAAGCCGGGCAGGCGTGGCGGCATCAACATCGTCCACGCTCTCGCGCCGACGGTGGCGGTGGAGTTCAAAGAGCAGCAATGGCCGATGCAGGAGGGCGTGCCCGCCGCGAAGGTGCATGAGAACATCGTGAGCGTGCCGCTCGGCCAGGCGCTCGTCCTGTCGGCGCTCGGCCCGGTGTCGGTGGTCGGCAACCAGTTCACGAGTCGCGGCGTCGTGCGCGGCGAAAACTCGACCGGGTTTTTCGCGGCCACCGTGTTAATTCGGAATCTGGGATTGTCGAACGAGCTTTACTTCCAACTGCTCAGTTTCGCCGCCATCCAGCAGGCCAAAATCAGCATGCCGCAAGCGCAGTTGACGGATTCGCCGACAGCCGCCGCGCCGGGCACGGGGCGCAACGTGCAGAGGCTCGGCCGCTATCTGGCGAACGGCAACGTGCTGTTCGCCAACAACCAGTGCACGTTGAATCTGCTGGAACGGGGCGAGAGCCGCGCCTTCTCGTCCGTCGCCCTGTTCAGCCTCGACGACATAGGATTCCACGCCAACCAGTGCGATTGTGATCTGCTGGACGACTTCGTCATCTCGCAGGCGATTGTGTTCGCCATCTCCGTGCGCGTGAGCGACAACCGCTTCAAAGAGGGAATTTTCAACGCGGCGCTCTCGGCGATGACTTTCGGGATGATGAACACGACGACGGATAATCAGGCGACGCATTGCCTGCTCATACGCGGCTGGCCGCAGTTGGTTGTGAGTGGGCCGAATGTAATTTTGCAAACTCTCTCTTCTCAAGAGCTGTGCGACCGCTTCAACGTGGTGCAGCGTGACTTCGGAATAGAAAGGATGGGGGATAGTCGTGGCGACGAACAATCAATACCAGGATAAATATATTTCGTTAGGTGACATCTCGAAGGGCGTCAGCACGCAACTTGCGGGTTTGGACGACGAGCGTGCCCTTGCGCTCGACGCCTTATACGTTCTGCGCAAGGCGAAGGCCAACACCCTCGTGCGCGAGTACAACCGTCTCCTGAACGTCCTCGGCCCGAACCACCCGCGCTCCGTCAGGCTGCTCAATAAGATTGATGTCAACGGGAGCTTGATGAACGACCTGGCGGCAGAGATGGTGCGCGCCAGAACCGCGTTGCCCGACCCGAACCTTAACGGTTGGATTCTGTCCGGCTTCGTTCGCGACAAACACTTGAGAGGTATGGCGAAGGTGACCGTCGCCCTCTACACGCCGAACGGCACCGAAGCGAAAGAACTCGGCTCGGCCATCGCGAACGGTAACGGTTATTTCCGGCTCGACGTTAACGGCGGCCTGCTCAGCAAATACCCGCTCCTGCAAGCGCGCGTGCTCGACGGGGCTTCGACCATCTATTCGGACGATACACTTTTGCAGCCGAAGATCGGGCACGTGGATTACCGGGAGCTGGTTGTCGTCTAAACATCGCGGCGGGGCACGAAATCATGGGAGCCGTTGCCACACAGCAGGTTGCCTCGAACCCTCCTGCCAGAAGACACGACGCGGAGACCAAACGCGGGCTTGCGCCGGATCAAGCGCTGCGCGTCGAAGTTGCGTCTGCGGGCGAACCTCTGATTCAACGCAAAGCGTGCGCGTGCGGCGGCGGTTGCCCGCGTTGCGAAGCGGAGCGCAGCAGCGCCGCACAGCCCGCCTTCACCGTCCAGCCGAAACTCAACCTCAGCACGCCCGGCGACCGCTACGAACAGGAGGCCGACCGCGTCGCCGACGAGATCATGCGTATGCCCTCGCCGCACAACGCGACGCCGCCGCCGACCGCCACCGCACACGCCTCACCTCAACTCGTACAACGAAAATGTTCGTCCTGCGAAAGCGCCGCGCGCCGCCGTAAGCCTGCGGAAGATGAAGACCGGCGCATCGTCCAGACCAAACGCGTGACGGGCGAGAGCAGCCCCGCGCCTGCCTCGCACCGGCTTCATGCGGAGACGGGCGCGCCGCAGGGTGGAGGCGCGTCGCTGCCACAGTCCGCCCGCGCATTCTTCGAGCCGCGATTCGGCCACGACTTCACACATGTTCGCGTGCACACCGACGCGCGCGCGGACGAGATGGCGCGCGCCATCAACGCACGCGCCTTCACCGTCGGTCAGGACATAGGCTTTCGCGCGGGCGAGTACCAGCCGGACTCCTTCGAGGGCAGAAAGTTGCTCGCGCACGAACTGACGCACACGCTGCAACAGGCCACGCCCGGATTCTCGCGGCAGGTGCAGAGGGCTTGCGACGCAACGACGCTCGCGCGCACGCAGCCGCAATTCTTCCCGCAGGAACTCAGGCTGTCGAGAGTCTTCGCCGGGCGCAGCACTCTGCGTTCGGGCGACAGGCACGTTGCCGTCGGGCTGGTGCAACAGGCGCTCGTTGATCTCTGCTTCAACCTCGGCACTGCTGGGGCGAACGGCGACGGAGTTGATAAAGTCTATGGCGCTTTGACGGAGCAGGCGGTGCGCGACTTCCAGACGACCGAGTCCGTGCCCGGCGCGACGCCCGGCGTGGTTGACCGCAACACTCTGCGATGTCTCGACGGGACGCGCTCGCAGAGGACTGTCCCGTGCCACCAGACGACGGTGGCCGATCCGCAATTTCAAATCACAGGCGAGCGCACGGGCGGGCGCTCGCAGGACATCTTTTTCGCGCGCGGGTCGTCCGCGCTCGACCTCGGCGACCGAATTAAGCTGTTCCTGTTGACGGCATTGCATCAGGGATGCGCGCTGACGCTCGAAGGCTACGTGAGCGAAGACGAGTTGGTGGAGTTCGGGCCTCAACTGGCAACTGATCGCATCAACGCCGTCGAAGCGGCATTCGCCGGGTTGAATCAACACAGGCCCGGCCCCGTCTGTACCTCGCCCGTGCTGCCCCTGCGCACCCCTCTGCCCAAGCCCGATGCCAGCGCGGGCGTCGGCACTTACCGCGACCGGCGGAAGGTCGAGGTGATCCCGGCGGGCGTCTCGTCAACGACCACGAGTTGCAGCGGTGCGAGTGTTGTCCGGCAGCGGGCGCTCGACGCGACGGAAGCGCCCATCGTAGATACGGCGATCAACGACGGCGTGCCGATGATGGACGCCGCACTGGCCGCGCTCGTGCCCGGCAATGCCAGCGGCGACAACGCACTGAACTCGTTCTTCGGCGGCGTCGCACAGCGAGCACAGGTCGTTGACAAACTCCGCATCTGGCGCAGGCACCTCAACACCGTCGTGCGAAGACGCAAGCAGCGCGGGACTGATTGCGACGCGACGTGCAGCGATGCGCTTGCCTATAACAAGGACACGGGCGGCAGCGCCATGATGACCGTCTGTAGCCCCTTCTTCCGCAGCGTCCGGCTCTATCCCACGCTGTCGGTTGCAGAGAACCGCGCGCTCGTGCTCGTTCACGAAGCCGGTCATGGAAGTCTGGGCACGGATGATGTGGCCTACGATACGAACCGCCTGATTCGTTTCATCGGTCGTTCGCCGTCGCTCGCGCTGACAAACACCGATAGCTTCGTGACCCTCATACGCTGTCTCTCCGGCCTGCTCAGCGGCTGCACCCTGCCGCCCGGCGGCGACACGCAGACCAACATGACGAGCGCCGAAGAAGAGAGCGCGCAGGAAGGACTCGCCTGGCTCGACTCATGGCTGATCTGGACGGGACAGGATTTGAGCGGCCTGTACGAAGCCCTCAATCGCTCGCGTTTGAGAGGACGCATGGAGACCGGCTACTACGGCGTTAACGTGTTCACTCCCTTCGCCGCCGCTTTCAACCTGCGCCGCCCGGCGAACGCACCGCCCACGATGCGCGAGCAAACGATGGTCGCGTCCATCTGGGATCGTTTCCGGGTGATGAGTAGTGTCGTCAGCGGCAATCTCACGGTCACTAAAGACATCAGCAGCGCTCCCGTCCAGAGATGGACGCCGGGCGGGTCGCAGGCGCCCGGCACGAGCCTGTCTCTGACGGACGCTTATTTCCTGACCGCCACCACGCCGCGCCAGCGAGTCGAACTATTGCTCTCGATGATTATCGCGGCGACCCCGATCATAGATACGTCGCTGCGCCCGGCTTACGAGAACTTCGTCAAGGACACGGTCAGGCTCAACTGGAACAACCACCCGTAAAGAATTTTGCCGCGCGTTCTGCGGCTCGCCGTCGTGCGCTTTGGGGAAACAATTGACGAGACTCTTCGGAAGACTTTACTATTGAGCCACACTATTGAATCTCGCGGCGGAGCTTGAATAACGTCTGACGCGTCGCCTCAACGCGGCGCTCTTTATGCGTCTGCGCCGCGCGGCAAAAGATGCCGACGGCGGCGAAGGGGATTGCAGATCAACGATGGGCAGAGACCGCGATGCCGGTGTTGAAGACCCGCCCGCTTTGCCGGGGCCGTGCGTCGCCGTCCCGCAGGTGAAGAACGAAGTGCGCAGCCGCGACGGTGCCGTCCGTTGGGAAGTTGAAACACACTGCGTTGCGGGATTAGACCTCGACGGTCACGGCTCGCCGGTTGTCCTCGTGCCTCCCGCCGA
>DASQDV010000526.1:0-3750 GCA_035633995.1 Pyrinomonadaceae bacterium
GAGACGTTGGAGAAGATGAAAAGGTCGCTCTCGAAACGCGCGCGGGCGAGGATGTGCTCGAAGAGGCGCGGGAAGTCGCGCAGGTCTTGCGGCGTGTCCGTCAGGAGCAGAAACTTGGTGAGCGATAGTTGGCCTTCGCCGAGGATGCGAAAGCCTGAGACGAGCGCCTCGCGCGCGTAGCGTTCGCGCACGACCGCTGCGGCGAGCGAGTGAAAGCCCGTCTCGCCGTATGACCATAAATCGCGCACGCTCGGCATCACGAGCGGAAAGAGCGGCGACAGGAGTTCCTGCAAATAGTCGCCGATGAAGAAATCTTCCTGTCGCGGTTTGCCCACGACCGTCGCCGGGTAGATCGCATCGTGCCTGTGGCAGACGGCTTCGGCGTGAAAGACCGGAAAGTCGTGTTGCAGCGAGTAGTAGCCGTAGTGGTCGCCGAACGGCCCTTCGGGTCGGCGTTCTTTGGGCGGCACGCGCCCGACGATGGCGAACTCGGCTTCGGCGACGAGCCGGTGGCCGTTCGCGCCCGCCTCGCGCGTCATCCTGATCTTTTCGCCCGCGAGGACGGAGGCGAGCACGAGTTCGGGCACGTCTTCGGGCAGCGGCGCGATGGCCGACAGAATGAGCGCGGGCGGCCCGCCTAAGAAGATCGTGACGGGCAGAGACTCGTCGGCGGCCTCCGCCTCGTGATAATGAAAGCCGCCGCCCTTATGTATCTGCCAGTGGATGCCGGTCGTCTCTGCGTCGTAGCGCTGGATGCGATACATGCCGAGGTTGTGCTTGCGCGTGCGCGGGTGCTCGGTGTAGACGAGCGGGAGGGTGAGAAAAGCGCCGCCGTCCTCCTGCCACGTCGTCAGGATTGGTAACGCGTCGAGCCGCGCCGGGCGATCAACCACTTCGAGGACGGGCGCGCCGCGCACGCGTCGCGTGCCCAGATTTAAGGCTTCCAGCGCGAGCGCACGATGTTGCCAGAGTTCCTTCGGGCGCGGCGGAAGCAACGATTCGACGACGTGGACGACCTCTCGGACGAGCGATTCGGGCTTCTGGCCGAAGGCCAATTCGATGCGGCGAGCCGTGCCGAAGAGATTTGTCACGACCGGGTAGCGGCTGCCCTTGACGCGTTTGAACAAAAGCGCCGCGCCGCCCTGCGCGATCACGCGGCGATGGATTTCTGCCAGTTCCAGATACGGATCAACTTCCGCCTCGATGACAGTCAGGTCGCGCTCGCGCCTGAGTTGATCGAGGAAAGAGCGTAAATTTCGGTGCATAGAAAGCTGTTAGCTGTCAGCGGTTAGCTATCAGCTTTTAATACCATACAAAAGCGAGAAGGCGTGAGCACAGACACACGTACCTTCCGGCTTGCGTTCAGGAGCCTTGTGCTTTCCTTTGCGTCTTACGTTTTTCTTCTTTGCGCCTCCGGCGAGAAAAAACTTTCACGCCGGAGGCGCAAAGTTAAAACCAAAGGCGCAAACGAAAGCGGCGCAGCGGTTGGAATTTATAAATTTTGAACTATGGAATGTCGTCTGCGACTTTGCCGGTTTGGCGTGCGCGCGTTTTGGCGTCGGGCGGAAGCGGCGCGTTGAGGCGGCTCGTGATTTCGCGTGTGGCGAAACGCGCGGCGTCGGCGATGCGAGGGTCGGCGGAGGACGCGTACGGCTCGACGACCTGCAATGTGTCGGCGTTGCCCGCACGCGCGAGGGCTTCGAGCAGTTTGATCTGCGTGTTGCCGTTGACGCGCGGGAGGAGGCCGTAGAGCGGGTCGGGCGTTTCGAGTTGGGCGAGGTAGGCTTCCGATTGGTTGTAGCGCGTGGAATCGAGATCGCGCACGACCGAATAGAGCGCGTCCGGCTTGCCCATGCGATAGAGCGCCCAGTCGAGCGCGAGGCGCACGCGCGCGTTCTTCTCTTGCAGACGGTAGCCTTCGACGAGTTTGCGCTGAGGCGCGGCGGCGAGGCGCGCTAATTCCTCCGCCGCGCGCTGCCGCGTCAGCGGGTCGCGGTCGGTCAAACGGCGCATGAGGACGTTGACATCCGCCTGCGGCGCGTCGTCCTGCGGCGCACGGACGGGCGACGCCGCCGACGCGTGCGAGACGGAGACCGCGAAGATGAGCAGCGCGCAATTCAAAAATGAATTCAGCTTGACGACAAATTTATACGACATGGCAAAGTCCTCTCTTCAGATGGCTGAGACGGGAGAGACGCGCTTGACGGGGAGCAGGATGGACGTTCAATTAAATCGGTTGCGGCAACCGGTTGCAGCAAAGTGTTAAAGAAAGCAACCCGCCGCAGACTTCAAGAAAGGAAATGATGAATGCGCAACGATGAACGATGAATGAAAGCAGACAAGCGACTTGCTGTTTTTAATTCATCGTTCATCGTTCCTACTTCATCATTTGTCTTCCCTGTTTCACTTCGTCTTACGCAACTGCGCCGTGTTGAGGTCGAGGTCGGCGACGGGAATCACCTCGACGTTTTTGTACTGCTTCTGTAGTTCGGGGAGAAACTTCTTCGCGTCGCCGACAATGATGATGTTGGCGGCACGCGCGTCGAGCCGCGAACCGGCGAAGCCCTGCACGTCTTTGGCCGTGATCGTCTGCACGTTGTTAATGTAGCTGTTGATCTGGTCGAAGTTCAGGCCGTAGAGCGCGAGGTTGGCGACCTGCGCGACCAGCCCGTCGGCGGTTTCAAGGTTGCGCGCGAAGCCGCCGATGAGCACGGCCTTGCGCGGCGTCAGTTCCGCGTCGGGGAGTTCACCGCTCGCGAGGCGCACGAGTTCGCCTAAGAGGAGTCCGGCGACAACCGCGCCCGACTCGTTTTTCGTCTGCGCTTCAGCCGTAAAAGGCCCCGTGTCGCGGCGGGTCTCTAAGGCGCTGCGCGCGCCGTAGCTCAAACCGCGCTTGATGCGGATTTCCTGATTGAGCCTGCCGGAATAGCCGCTCAGGACGGAGTTGGCGACGATGCCGCGAAAGAATTCCGGGTCGGTGCGGCGTATCCCTGTGCGCGCGACGAGCACGGCGGCCTGTCCCGCGTCGGGCTTGTCAATGACGACGACGCGCGTTTGCGCGCTCGCGCCGGTTGCCGCCCCCGTCGCTTTCGCGCTCGGCGCGGGGAGCGGCGCGGTCGGCTTCTGCCAGTCGCCGAAGAAGCGTTCGGCGGTCTTGAAGGCTTCGTCCGCGCGTATGTCGCCGCCGATGACGAGAATAGCGTTGTCGGGGCGGTAGTAGGTGGCGTGCATCTGCGCGATGTCGGCGCGTTTGATCTGCGCGATTGATTCGGGCGTGCCTGAGAGCGGGTGACCGTAAGGCGCATCGCCGAAGACGACGCGCGAGGCGACGAAACGCGCGATTGAGCCGGGCTGGCCGAGCGCGACCGTGAGTTCGTCAATGTACTGCGCGCGGAGGCGTTCGATCTCTTCGTCCTTGAACGTCGGGCGGCGCACCACATCCGCGAGTATCTCCAGCGCGGGGCTGAAGCGCGACGACTGCACGCCGACGCTCGCCGTCGAAGCGTCCCAGCGCGCGCCCGACTGGATTGAGCCGCCGAGCGCTTCGATGGCTTCCGCGATCTGCGGCGCGCTGCGCGTGGCCGTTCCCTTCGTGAGAAGCGAGGCGGTCATGTCTGCGAGGCCGGACAGTTTCGCCGGATCAACTTCGCCGCCGTTCTTGACGACGAAAGAGGCCGAGACGAGCGGCATGTTGCTGCGTTCGATGACCACGACGCGCAGGCCGTTCGGCAAGGTTCGCTCGACGGGCTT
>DASQDV010000527.1:0-1653 GCA_035633995.1 Pyrinomonadaceae bacterium
CACCAACAACGCCAATTTCGGCACGCCGCCCGACAACGGAAGCACGACCGGCTCATCACGCCCCCGCATGCAGATGTTCGTCTGGACGAATCCTTACCCCAACTCGGTTATCGTCAACAATACCGCCGCCGCAGGCAACTATACCGCGACGGGCGCGGAATCCGGCCCGGCCATCACGGCCACAGGTATCACGGGTGATGTCGTCCTCGGCCTCGACCCCTCAGATGCTGCCGGAGCTTCGACGACCGACGGGTGCAGCCCGCTCACCAACGCTTCGAGCGTCGCCGGAAAGATCGCGCTTCTGGATCGCGGCTCCTGTAGTTTTGTCATTAAAATAAAGAATGCACAGAACGCGGGCGCTATCGCCGTCATCGTCGGGAACAACGTGGCGGGCGACCCGATCACGATGGGCGGCGCGGACAACACCATCAACATCTCGTCGGGGATGGTCAGTCTCGACAATGCTAACCTGTATAAAGCGAATCTGCCCTTGAACGCTTCGCTCAAGATCAACCCGAATCCGCCGCCCAGCCGCGACAGCGACTTCGACGCAGTCATCATCGGGCACGAATACGGGCACGGCATCAGCAATCGTCTCACCGGCGGTCGCCTGAACACGTCATGCCTCGGCAATCAGGAGCAGATGGGCGAAGGGTGGAGCGACTTCGTCGGCCTCGTCCTGACCACAGACCCGCTCGACACGTCCGCCACCGCACGCGGGATCGGCACTTACGTCAGCTACCAACCCGGAACCGGCAACGGCATTCGCCCGACGCCTTACTCGACCGATATGTCGGTCAACCCTTCGACCTACAACACGATCAAGACGGCGGCCGTGCCTCATGGCGTCGGCTATGTCTGGTCGACCATGCTGTGGGAGATGTACTGGAATCTCGTAGAGGTGCACGGCTATAACCCGAACGTGTACGAACCCTGGAACACGGGCGGCAACAATCTCGCCATCCAACTCGTGATGGACGGTATGAAACTGCAACCGTGCAGCCCCGGTTTCATCAACGGGCGCGACGCTATTTTGCAGGCCGACATGAACCTCACGGGCGGCGCTAACCAGTGCCTTATCTGGAAGGCGTTCGCCAAGCGCGGACTCGGCTACAGCGCGACTCAAGGCAGCAACACCAGCGTGACGGACGGCACGGAGGCTTTCGACCTTCCCGGCTCGTGCGAGGCGGTGACGACTGTGACGAGTCTCTCCGTCAATTCCGCGAGCGGAACGCAGGGCGGGACGGTGAATCTCTCGGCGACACTGACCGACGGCACGAACGGCATCGGCGGCAAAACCGTGAGCTTCACTCTGAACGGCGCGAGCGCGGGCAACGCTGTGACCAACGCTTCCGGCGTGGCGTCGCTTTCTAACGTCAGCCTCGGCAGCATCGCCGCCGGAGTCTATCCGAACGGCGTCGGCGCGAGCTTCGCGGTCGGCGGCGGCTTTGGAGGCAGCAACGCCACCAACTCGCTGACCGTCATTGGCGCGCCGCTTCCCGCTGCTCCGAGCGGTCTCATCGTGACGGTGCCCTCTCAGAATGGTCGTCTCAATCTTAGTTGGACGGACAATTCAAACAACGAGAGCGGCTTTAAGATCGAGCGTTGCACCGGCGCAAACTGTACCAACTTTGCGCTGATCGGGACGGTGGG
>DASQDV010000528.1:0-2618 GCA_035633995.1 Pyrinomonadaceae bacterium
AGCGCAGCGCGCGGCATGCGCACATTCTCGCTTCGATGCCGCGCGTCGAATTCCTCGCGCTGCGCGTCGGTGCGTGCGAGTAGGACGATGCGCGCGTTGTCGTGCGCACACAGTTCGTCGAGCAGCACTTCAATCAGTTCATTATCAAAGCGATGATAGAGCGCATCGCGCGCGGGCGGGCGCACCACCACGAGCACATCGCGCGCGTCAACGCCGAGCGACTTCAACAAATTTTCAATCGCGCCCGCCTGTGGCTGCCAGTCCGCGAGGTAAACGTCCTCTTTGAAGCCGTCGTAGCGTCGCACCTTGCGCTCTGTCGCGCCGAAACGACGGAGCGCGCTCTCAGGAAAAGCGCGCGGCACGACGACGCGCGAGGCCAGACGAAACGCCAGATGATTCGCGGGCTGGTGCTCGTAGTCCATCAGCGTCACGCTTCGCAAACGAAGCGCGCGCGCCGCGACGATCTGCGAATAAGAGTTATGACTGACGGCCAGATCGAACTTGCGCTCGCGCGCCCAACTCCTGAGCGCGCGAGCGCGCCCGAACAAGTTGCCCGCCTTCCCCTTCAACTCGCGCCCGCCGTGCCCGCCGACAACTGCGGGCGCGAACCCCGCCTGTTCGGCCAACTCGACCGTCTGCGCAAACTCACGCGCCGTCGCCTCAACTTCATGCCCGCGCGCCCGAAACTCCTCGTTGAGCGCGGCGAAGAACGGCACGTGCGGCGAGTTCGCCAGATCGATCCAGATACGCAAGCTAGAAAGCAAGGGTCATGGGGAAGCGGTCAGGGGAAAGGTGATCAACGGCTCTGCCCTTTAACCTTTGCCCTTTACCCCTTTCCCCTTTCTTCAATCAGCCTCGCCAGCGCGTACATCATCCAGGCTTGCGTCCAGCGCATGTAGGGCGTGCGGACGGTGTAGAAGCGGCGGCGCTGGTAGTAGAAGAAGCCGCGCCGCGCGTCGCGCAAATTTTCGAGCGTCCACTTGATCACGCGGTCTGCGAGCGCAAGCGCGTCCGGCATCTCGTCTTTCAGTTCGACCAACGCGACGACGGCTGCGCCGGTCGAATGCGCGTCCGCCGGATACGGATTGTCATGGTAGTATTTCGGCCAACCGTCCGCAAGAAAGAAGTTCCCGCGCCAGAACTCGTAGCCGCGACGAAGCGACACGGCAAACTCCGCGCCCGCTTCCGCGCTCGCACCCGTGATCCGCGCGAGCGATGTCAGGATGAACGCCGTGTGAAAATTGTCAGCCCATCCTTGAAACCCTGCCGCGCCGTAAGCCCACGAGCCGTCCGCGCGCTGTCGCCTGACGACATAACGCGCCGCGCGCGACGCCGCCTCCAACAACTCTTCCTCACGCGTCTGCGCGCCGACCGTCGCCAGCACTTCGCCCGCCAGCAAACTCGCGTTGAAGACGCGCGCCTCGTCGAGCGGCGTGTAGCTGAAACAAACTTCGTCCGCACCCTCTTCGCTCCGTTTGAGATCGCGCAGGATGAAGTCGCACGCGCTTCGAGCCGTGCGCAAATATCTCTCATCGCCGAAGGCGCGCGCCGCCTCCACGAGCGCACGCGCGGCGAAGGCCGTCGGCACGATGGTCGGCGTGCCCACAGGCGCGAAGAAAGCGCGCCCCTGCCAGTCGAAATTGTAGCCCCAGCAGGCGCCGCTCCATCCTTCGAGTTGCGCCGCAACGAGCGCGTCCAAAAGTTCGCGCGCTTCGCCTTCCGCCTCGCGCCCGCCCGCCGCGCGAACGCGCGAGAGCGCAGCGAGCGCAAAGAGCGCCGTTCCCTTCGCGTTCCTCCCGACGGGCACACGCGCCAGCGAACGCAAACTGAAAGGGGCGCGCTTGAACGCCTGCGTCCACGCGAGACGCGCGACGCGCGAATTTCTCAACGGCGTCGCCTGAAACAGACGGCTATTCAACCCGTCGAACGGATCGTGCCCCGCGTAGCCACGCGCGCGACACCACGCCGCGAGAGTTTCATACGCCTCTTCAAGTTCGATCATAATTGGAGAGGCCAGAGGTTAGAGGTCAGAGGATAGTGAAGACAGTTTCTGTTTTAACTATCCTCTGCTCCGTTACCCCTGACCCCTGCGTGTCTTTAACCGGCCTCTAACCTCTAACCTCTGACCTCTGCTCTCTGGCATCCGCGTTCATGCGGCGCGGCGTCTCGATGAAGCTCTCGTGCCAGAGTTCGAAGATGAGGATCGTCCAGAGAAGTTTGCGGTGGTTGGCCGCGCCGCGTTCGTGTTCGTCTTGCAGGCGCGCGACGTAGGCCGCGTCGAACAGACCGTGACGGCTGAGACGCGCGGGCGACAGCAGATCGCGCGCAAGCGGGCGCAGACGCCCTTTGAGCCATTCGGCGATGGGCACGCCGAAGCCTTTCTTGCCGCGCCGCGTGACGAACGCAGGCACGTGCGGGGCAATCGCCCGCTTCAAAATATACTTCGACGTGTTGCCGTGCAGCTTGTAGTTCGCCGGGAGCGAGGCGACGTATTCCACCAGGCGGCGGTCAAGAAACGGCGCGCGCACTTCGAGCGAAACGGCCATGCTCGTCCGGTCAACTTTCGTCAGGATGTCTTCCGCCAGATAAAGTTTCGTGTCGAGGTACTGCATCCGCTC
>DASQDV010000529.1:0-5465 GCA_035633995.1 Pyrinomonadaceae bacterium
CGGTCTCTCCCCGAAAAATTGGTAAGCAAGAGCCTTAGATTGCGCAAGTAGTCTTTCGGTCGCGCGTCTTGCTTTCCTCAAGGGAGCGTTCAGAGTAAGTGTTCCGCTTGAGTCTCCGGCCCGACAGAGGAGAGTTGCTTATTGCGTTTCGCGCCCCTCCAATAGATAATAAGCGACATTCGATTGATGGTGAACAGAGAACGGAAGCAAGCGGAGCTTTGAAACTTTGGCTTTTGCCCACCCGGCAGGCGCAAGGTCAGCCAGCACGGCAACTCGGTGAGAGGACACGGACCACGAAAGTTTGACATGCTAAAGCGTGCGGTTGAGCCTTCAACGCACGCGCGGTCAACCGCAGAGGAGCGGCTTTAAACAGCACCCGGCCTCTTGCGGAAAACTTGCCTGAAGCAAACAAGCCTCATAGTGCCCACCCGAGAACTTAGCCTGACAGACACTACTTAATAACATGGCTGCAACATCTGCCGATCATAATCACCCATTCGATAATCCCATGACCACTTCCACCGAAGAAGAAGAATTGCACGCGCCGGTGCACGGCGACGAGGAGACGGCAACCCCCGCTGCTCCTGTGGTCGTTGCCGAACGCCACGCGCGGGCAAGCAACGCACAGTGGGTTGAGTCCCTGCGCCGCTCGGACGTGACGCGTCTCTGGGCCGAGTTGCACCGCATCGTCTGTAGCCACCCACTCGTGCGCGCTTCGCACAGCGCCGGACTCCTCGTCGAAGGCGCGGAGCGCGGCAATGCTTACGTCGACCTGACGCAGGAACTCTTCGTGACGCTGCTCAGCAAGGCGCGCTTCCAGCATTATCTGGAGACGGCGATGACCGACGCCGAGATCGAATGTGAAATCAGCCAGATCGAGTTGACCAATCTGTTGACGGCTGAACTGCGCAAACGTCATCCCGAATCCTATCGCCTCGCGCGCCGCATCTCCACCATCATCCAATCGAGCGCCAACTTCCGGCGCTTCGACGGCGGCTCCGGGAGCGTCGAAGACGAACCGCACCGCCGCCTGGCGGATCGCGTCTACGGCCTCAGCGAATGGCCCGCCGCGAAACCCCGCCGCAACAGTCAGGAGTTGGAACAGCGCATACAGATGATCCCGGTTCACCAGCGCGACACACGCATGGTCGGCTGCACGGGCGACTCGCAGATCATCATCAGCAACTCCGACCTCGAAGATTTGATCATCTCGATTCTCGCAGCGGCGGACGCGCCGGTTGACGTGCGCTCGCTTCGCAGCCTCGTCATGTCGCGCCTGCCCGTGATGGACATTTATCTGGTGCCGCTCGGCGGCGGCGACGACGAAGAGAACGGCCGCATCTTTGAGCCGGTGGACGGGCGCGAGAACCCCGAACAGGGGTTGCTGCGCCGCGAGTCAGAACAGGAAGCCGTCGGCTACGTGGATCGCTTCCTGCGCGGCCTGCACACATCGGTGCGCGGCAAGACCAAACAGTACGACCGCATGCTCGGCGTCCTCTGGCATTGTTACCTCAGCCCCGACCACGTCACGCACCTCGAAGCCGCCTCCCGTCTCGGCGTCTCCGACTCGCTCGTCTCGGATTATCGCCGACGCATCGAGCAGGAACTGCGCGCGCTGGCCTTCGGCGAGATCGAACAGGCGCGCCGTTTCGAAACATCTTTGCGCGAACGCGTGCGCGCGCTCGTGCTCGACGGCGCGGAAGAGAGCGTGGCCGCCGTCTAACTAAAGTCAGGCTCGGCGTCCGTGTGCGCACAAGTCTGCCGTGCAATACTACTCATTCATTCAACGCGATCAACGGAGAGGGGCTGGAGCAGTGAGCTTTTAAAAGAATTTCCCGTCGCTCATGTGCGGTGAGCGGCGGTCAAAAAAACTTTTGGGACGGCGCGTGGTCTTTCGAGTCGGCGCGCCGCGTTTGCTTAACGGGCGCGCGTTTGCCTATAGTCGGCGAGAGGATTTTATGGACGAGGAGGGAAGCGATTTGGAGACTCGATTTCGCATCGTTATCTTTTCCTCACTTCCCCCGGCGAAGTTGGAACACCTGTTGCGCCGTCTCGCCACAGACCTCGCGCCCGAAGTAGAAGTCGCGGGCGTCCTCTACGAGCACCCGCGCCCGCCGCTCGCACGCTCGAAGCGCATCAAACGCGCCGCACGTCTCATGCGCGAACGCGACTTCCGGCGCTTCGCGCGCCATAAATTCGCCGCCACGCTCGCGCGCAAATTCTCCGCGCAGTTAGACAAATCTTTGCGCGCCCTGCACGGCGCGCCGCTGCACCCGAACGGCGAACCGCTCACGCTCAAACGTCTCGCCGGAGACTGCGAAGCGCGCGGCATCAAGTTTCATCAAACGAATGATCTGCACGACGCCACGAGCCTCAACTTCGTGCGCGCGCTCGGTGCAGACCTCGGCGTCGTCTACGGCACGCGCATCCTCAAGCCCGAACTCTTTACCATCCCGCAGCGCGGCTCGATCAATATTCACAAGCATAAAGTGCCCGAATACAGGGGCGGCGGAGCGCCCGGAATCTGGGAACTGCGCGACGCGCAGACAGAGCAGTTCGTCACCGTCCACCGCGTCACCGCAGAAGTTGACGCCGGGCACATTCTCGGCGAGCGTTCGTTCCCGATTGACGAGTTCGACACGCTCGCAAGCGTCGGCCTCAAGGCTGATCTCGTCGGCATAGACCTGCTCGTCGAAGTTGTCAGCGCCGAGAGCGCGGGCGAGAGCGTCGAGACGCCGCAACCTGCGGGCGGCGCGCTCTACAAAGGTTTCAAGGCGCACCAGATTTTCGCCGTCGAGCGCGAGATCAGCGCGCGCCGCGAAAGGTTCGCGCCCGAGTACAGCCGCCCCGCTTACAAACTCGTCGCGCGCACGCTCGCCTACCCTGCGCTCTACTTGAAGAACCGGCGGCGCGTGCGCGAACGGAATTTTCCGGTCGTCATGCTCTTTCACCACGTCATCACGGACAAGCGCAAGCGCATGGGGCTGCCGACCGAAGAGTTTGCGCGCCACGTCCGGTATTTGAAGCGGCACTACCGCATCGCCTCGCTCGAAGAAGCCTTGACGATGCTCGGCGAGGGGCGCGTGCCGCAGCCGACCGTCGTGCTCACGTTCGACGACGGCTACGCCGAAAACTTCCTCTGCCTGCGCGCCGTCGCCGAATCGGAGAACGTTCCGGTCGCGCTTTTCGTCTGCACCGAAAAAGTTTCGGAGCGCGCGCCCTTCGCGCACGATACGGAAGCGAACGAAGCGGGCTTCCCCGCGCTCGACTGGGATCAGGTGCGCTATCTCGACCGCCACAACGTTGCCATCGGCAGCCACACGCGCACGCACTTCGATTGCGGCTCGACCGACCGCGCCGCGCTCTCGGCGGAAATCGCCGGATCGAAGCGCGACCTCTGCCGCGAACTCGGCCACTGCGTCCAATTCTTCGCGTTCCCTTACGGCCACCCGCGAAACATGTCCGACGAAGCGCGCGAGATCGCGCGCGAGAATTTCGAGTACGTCTTTTCCGCGCACGGCGGTGTAAACTACGCGCCTGTCTCCCCGCCCTGCGAGTTGCGCCGCCGCTCGCACCCCGATTCGCTCTGGGAACTGGAACTCACTTTGCAATCTTTGCTCGACATCAACGACTAGACCGGACGACACGACAAACCGCCGACACTGATGCCACGCCAACGTCAACCAAACGACTACGAGCCGGTGAAGCCCACCACGACGGCGCGCCGCGCGTTCGACGCGCCTGACGCCGCAGACGACGCTTCGCCCGGCGCGTTCGCGCCTGCGTCTTCGTCTCTCGGTCGCGCGGCTCTGGTTGACGAGAATGATGTCGTCGTGCGTCCCGTTCGCAGAAACCTGCTCGAAGAGACGGGAAGCGCGGGGCACGATGCGACGGGCGGCGGCGTCGGCCTGAGCGGAGAGACGACAGGGCAAACGGCAGAGCAGAAGATAGAGGAGAAGACGGAGAAGCGTTTTATTCTCAAGCGCGGGCACACGCTCGGTTATGTAGGGCTGTTTCTGTTCACGTCGGTACTCTATTTTCGCCCTTACGAATTTTTCCCCGAATACACGTTCCTCTTTTCGCTGGCCTTCTGGGTCGCCGTCTGCACGCTCGCCATCTTCTTCCCCACGCAGTTGATGCTGGAAGGCTCGCTCACGGCACGCCCCCGCGAAATCAACCTCCTGCTGCTGTTCACGCTGCTCGTGCTGATAGGCATTCCCCTCGCCACCGACCCGGCGATGGCCTGGTAATCGTTTAACGATCTCTACGTCAAGAACATGTTGATGTTCATCGTGATCGTCAACGTGGTGCGCACCGAGCGGCGTCTGAAATGGCTGCTGCTGCTCGCGCTCGCCGTCGGTTGCGTGCTGAGCGTGAGCGCCTTTCAGGACTACCAGCGCGGCAACTTCACCGTCGAAGGCTACCGCGTGACGGGTAACATCGGCGGCATGTTCGGCAACGTCAACGACATGGCGCTGCACCTCGTCATCACCGTGCCCATCGCCGTCGGGCTGTTTTTGCAGACGCGCAACGTCCTCCACAAGAGCGCCTACGCGCTCTGCTGCGCGGCGATGTTGACGGGGATTTTCTTCAGCTATTCGCGCGGCGCGTTTCTCGGCCTGATCTGCGTCGTCGCCGCGCTCATCTGGATGCTCTTCCGGCGCAACCGCATGGCGGCGGTCTTGCTCTTTTGCCTCGCGGTGCTGGCGATGCTCGTGCTTGCGCCGGGAAACTATATCAACCGCCTGCTCTCCATTGTGGATCACAGCCGCGACGCGGCAGGCTCGGCGCAGCAGCGGCAGGCCGTCCTGATGCGCTCGCTTCTGGTTTCGGCGCGACACCCCCTGCTCGGCGTCGGCATGGGCAACTTCCCGATCTACTCGATCCGCAACCTCGTCACGCACAACTCCTACACGCAGGTCTCCGCCGAACTCGGCCTACCCGCGCTCGTCGCCTATTTGATGTTCATGCTCACGCCGCTGCGGCGCATGGCGCGAATCGCGCGCGAGACGTTCACCGCGCGGCGCGACAGCGCGCGCGTCTATTACCTCGCCGTCGGCCTCTTTGCGAGCCTCATCGGCTACATGGTGTCGAGCGCCTTCATCGCCGTCGCCTACTGGCCGTTCGTCTATTACCTCGTCGGCTACGCCGTCTGCCTGCATCGCATCTACGACGCCGGACAACAACCCGCCCATGCGAACGTTAACGTGAACACGGGCGACGCTTCCATCGAACACGCGCCGTCGAACCACGCTTTAACCGACCACTTGCCTGCGGCGACTGGTAGAATAGAACCCTCCTACGGGCGCGGGTCGTCCTGATGAACTTGAGCGCAACAATCGCACAATTGATCTTCTGGCTGAGCGCGGCGGCGCTCGGCTACACCTACGTCGGCTACCCGCTGCTCCTGCTCGTCGCGGCGCGCCTGCGCACGCGCCCCGTCCGCCGCTCGGCGTTCGAGCCGC